>JAJYRW010000116.1 GCA_021793895.1 Actinomycetes bacterium | reverse complement strand
AGTCGCATCGCCCAGCGGGCGTACCTGGGGTGGGGCACCCCGCTCGCACCGCAGGATGAGGACCATCATCGATTTATCTACCAGCGCGATCATGTCGCGCAGTTCACTGATGCTGCGCTGGGATCCAACGACGAAAATCGCCACCGAAGCGTCGGGAACGTTGCCTACAAGCCAGGGCGCCAACTGGTGGCTGCGGCGCTGATCGGAGCTAAATTCGATGCGCGAACATCCGTCTAAAAACCGCACCGGCACATCGATGCGCAGCTGGTCGTTGCCGGCGAGCACCACCAAATCGCGCTCTTCCCGCAGCGCTTGCACCCCCAGCGAAGCAAATACCGAGGCCGCCAGTTCAAACTCGGCCCCATCAGCAAACTCATCGGGGTGGGCGGTGAGCAGCAGCGCAGTGCGCGTGCGCCGGGTGTCATCAAACTGGCGCACCATTAGGTCACCGATGCGGGCGCTGGTCTTCCAATGAATGTGGCGCCGATCATCTCCGGGAATGTATTCGCGCAGGGTGTGGAAAGAAATGTCGGAATCGGCGATGATCTGCAGGCTTTGCCCTTCTAGATCCCGCATGAGCCCGGCTCCGGTGCCCGAGATTCGCACGATCTCCGGGTGTACGAACAGCTCGATGGGCTCGGTCCATTCCACAGAACGCTGAATGAGTGAGAACGCATCGCCGCGCACCGAAGTGGCCGGGCCCATGATGATTACTCCGCGGCGGTCGGTGGGAATGGTCACAATCTCATCGTGACTTTGGCCCGGGCGCAGCAACGGAATGGAAAATTGCGCGGCATTGACTCCGATGGGAACGCGCAGGGAAGCGGGCAGGACCAGTCTGCGACCGGAATTTTGGACGACGACGTCCGAGTTGAACTTCTCCCCCACCCGGACGCGGGTGGTAGGCAGGTTAATTTTTACCCGGTAGGTGGAGCGGCCCAGCGTGTGCAGTGCCGCGATGGCGAGCGCAGCGGCACTGACGACTCCCAACACCACTAACTCGGCCCACCCGAGCGCAATTCCGACAATAATTGCCGAAACCGCGACGGTCAGGACCGCCCACGCCAAATTCGTCATGTGGACTAGTCCCGAGTTACCGGTGGCGCCACTTCGGCCAAGATGCGGCCGATCACTTGCGCGGGGGTGACACCAGAGAATTCGGCGTCTGGGTCCAACATGATGCGGTGGGCCAAAACGGGCTCGGCCAAGATTTTCAAGTCATCGGGCAGCACGAAGTTGCGGCCATTGGACATCGCCCACACCTTGGCGCAGCGCATGAGCGCCAGCCCGCCCCGGACGGACACGCCCAGGGTCGTGTGATTATCAGTGCGCGTGGCTGCAATAAGCCGAGCGCCGTAGTCAAGAACTGGATCGGCGACGTGAGCTTGGGCTGCCTGTGCGGCAAGGGCGTTGGCGTCATCGGTGGTGATGATGGGCTGGACCTTCCCCGCGCGGTCCCGGTGGGCCGAGCCGGCCAGAATCTGCACGGCATGGTGGTGATCGGGATACCCCAGCGAGGTCTTCATGATGAAGCGGTCCAATTGCGCTTCGGGCAGGCGGTAGGTTCCAGCCTGTTCTATCGGGTTTTGCGTGGCGATCACGAAAAAGGGTTTGCCGACGCTGTGGGTTTCCCCATCGACGGTGACCCGACTTTCTTCCATCACTTCAAGCAGCGCGGACTGAGTTTTGGGGCTGGCCCGGTTGATTTCGTCTGCTAGCACAATCGAAGCGAAGACTGGTCCGCGGTGGAACACAAACTCGGAGTCTTGCTGGTTGAAAATGGTCACGCCGGTGACATCGGAGGGCAGCAGGTCGGGCGTAAACTGGATGCGCTGATGGCTGCCGGAGACACTGGCCGCCAAGGAACGGGCTAAAGATGTCTTCCCCGTTCCGGGCGCGCCTTCGAGCAGCATGTGCCCCTCCGCCAGGAACGCGGTGAGTGTCAGGCGCACCGCGTGTTCGGTTCCCAAAACCGCCTCGCCGATGTGCTCGGTCAGGCGGGTAAACGTTTCGGCGAACTGCGCCGCCGCGGCCGGCGTTAGTTCCACACCGTATTGGGAATCAGTCATAGCTGTGTTCACGATAGTCCTGTCATGGGAAAGAACCGAAAGTATGTTTTTACTTGGGCGAGTTCATTACTCGGTGTTGTTGATGTCGGTGGCGGGCCGATCGTATGCGTTTTACTGTGCGCATCGGACGTAGCACCATTCGGCGCGCGGGATTGCACGGTGACTTTTACTTTCTGACCGGGCTCGAACGGGCCATCGGAGTTTGTTAACACCGCGGACGTGCTCGAGTAGTCGTCCGTTTCTTCTTTACCTCCGTCAATCGACCACGAAACTTTATAGGTGGAGATATCTGGGGCAGCATTCCAATCGAGTTCGAGGGTAATGTTGCTGCCGTACTCGGGGGTAATTTTTAAGCCGTCCGGCTCGGGAATAGGTCGGGAAACATGTTCCGTCTTGGTGCCGGTACTGGTACCGCCACGAGTTTCAGCGGTGACCGAAACTTCCACCGGCACGGACTCGCCCGGGTCAAGGCCGGGCACTTCGAAGGAGGCTGAGTTCCCGGATCCCATATCGGCTCGGCGCTCTCGGCCACCATTGATGGAATACCATGCCTCATAACCGACGTGGTCAAAACCGCCCGAATCCACGTCATTCCAAGAGACTGCGACTTTAGGAACGTCCCCTTCCGAAACCGTGAGATTAACCCGCGGCTTGCCCGGTGGGGTCGTCGCGGTAGCGCTCGCCGGCGAACTCTGCTTGCCCCAGCCCGCCTCATTCTCGGCACGAACCCGGAAGTTGTACTCCTTCCCGCCCTCCAAATTGCTGAAAGTAAAGTTGCGACTGCGAGCCGGAAGAGTTTCCTTCTGCTCAAAGCCATCGCGATAAGCAATAACTTCGTACCTTTTAATGGCGTTTCCGCCATCATCCGCGGGATCCCAGCTGACGCGAATCTCGCCGGAGCCGTCTCGGCCCGGCCTGGCGTTCGGGGTAGCTACTTCGCCCGGAACACTGTAGGGCTTAGTTTTTGCCGCACCCCAGGCAGACCAGTCGGCCTTATTTTTTGCGCGCACCTTGAACTCGTACTCGACGCCGTTACTGGCCCTGGGATAGGTGTATTCGCGCTTGGTGCCCACGTTTTCGCTCGCAATGACTTTGCCAGCGTCGTCTTCAACTTGCACTTCATAAGCGGTTATTTCAGCGCCGTTCGATGCGGGGCGCTTCCACGTTGCCTTAATATCCGGGCGGCCGCCATGGGAGTCGCCACCGCGCTTACTCGCGTCGACACTGGGGCGTTCAGGAGCTCCAGCAGGTGTGGAACGAGCGCCGTCGCTCCAGTCGCTCGGGTCGGGCGCGTCGTTTTCGGCACGGACGCGCACCGTGTATTGCGTGCCATTGCGCAGCCCCTCAAAAGTGTGGCTGGTGCGCGAAGTATTGACCGTGGCACCGGAGGACGGAGCCGGCGAGATTTGCAACTGGTAATTCTTCACCGGCGAGCCCGGGCTGTCGGGCGCGCTCCATTTAGCCTCGATTTTCCCATCGCCAAATTCCAGTTCGGGTGCGCTGGGGCGACTAGGTTTGGCATCGGGCCGCGCCTCATCCGACTGCCCGGAAGCCTCAGACCATCCAACCGCGTTATGGGCCTGAACCGTGAAGCGATACGTGGTGTCGTTGGTGAGCCCGTCGATCGTGCACGTGGTTGAACTGCACTCCGTTACGTCTCCACCCGGTGAGTGGTTAACGCGATACCGGTCGATGGACTCCCCATTCGACGTTGGTGCATCCCAGGACAGAACTACGGTCCGGTCCCGCACTTCTCGCACGCGCGGGCGGCTGGGGGCATCGGGGGCTCCGCGCACCCGCACTTTAATTCGCCCCTCGACCTCGCGGTCACTATCGCCGGTCCCATCGGCAACCCGATAGCGCGTGACCATGGTGCCAATAAAGCCGGCATCCGGCCGCACATTCACGTTCGACCCCTGCACCGAAGCGGTTCCCGCATTCGGCGTTTCTACCGTGGCGCTCACTACGGAAAGTGACGCGTCATCGAAAGGGTTAAAGGCGCCGTCCAAAACAGACACGCGAGAAGCTTCACCCTCCACCCCGTCGGATACCTCGTGATCCAGTACCCGCGCAAGTGGACGAGAGCTCGCTACAACGCGCAGCGGAACGCTGCCCTGGACGGTATTGGCCCCGCCATATTCGATGTTGATATCCACCGCACCGGTGCTGCCGCGCGGCATCTCGATATCGGCACCGACCAGTAGTTGCGAGCCAGAAATACGCGCCTCAAACCCCGCGGGCGCGTCTCCGGAGATTTTGTAGGAGTACCCGCTATCGGTTTCAGGATCACTCGTCGAAGCGGAGGTGAAGGCATCTAGGTCAATGCTGCGCGGAGCTTCACCGGGTGAGACTTCCACCGTCGAGGGCGAGAATTTTGGCGGGTTATCTTCCGCCCCATAAACCGTGATCGGCAGCGTGAATGAGCGCACACCGGCATCGGGATCATCACGATCACCATCGGTGACTTCAAACGAAATCGACGCTGGGCCCGCGTAATTGCGCGGCGCTTGGAAGCGCAGCGTCTCCCGGTCCTCCACCAGGTCAGACCCATCCGAGCGCGTGGCCGTGACCTCGCTGCTCGAAGTGATTTGCGCTCGTTTACCCGGAGCCACCTTTACCTGCTCCGCAATCGGGATTACCAGTTCTTCCCCGGCGATGACGGTCAAACGCGGGGCGCGCGGGCGCAGCATGGGCGGGTAATCACCCAGCGCCGGGACGGTGATGAACGCATAGGAAGCTAAATCCTCTTCGCCGGCCTGGGTGTTTGTGAGCAGATAGGGAATGGTTTGGCTTGATTCGCCCAGTTCCACCACGATTGAACGGTCGGCCGTAACGGTCGCCACATCGGCAGCGGCCGAGGGCACTGAAACTTTAAGGTCCTGACGCGATCCGCTGGGGTTTTCGGCCACTTCAAGCACATCGACTTCAATGCTGGAGCGGTCAATGGTGTCCGAGGCCGGCACCACCACATCACGCGCTATGGGCGGCAGGAGTTCGGCTTCCGAGTCCACGCGGACCGTTAACACCGCGGTGTCCCGACCACCACGCTCATTGGTGATCTCGTAGCCGATCTGTAAAACGGAGCCGTCCTGGCTGGCTTCGGTCTGCACTAAGATGCGCCGACCCGCAACGCGGGCATCCACATCAGGTTCGTGCTGCAGGTCCGGCGACAGGATTAAGTCGCCGCCCGAGGCGTCAATGTCATTGCCCAGAACGCGAACTTCGACGAGCTCACCGGGCCGCACCGTGACCTCGTCATCACGTGCGATGACTTGCGCAGAACTGGTGGGCCGCTCGGCAATGCCCACGCGCACTTCCGCCACGGCGCGCTGACCCACCCAGTCCTCAACGGCGTAGGTGAACGTGTCTACACCTCTCTCGCCCGGAAGCGCTTCGTATTCGAGCCAGTCCGCCCCGGTATCAACAATGCGGCCCTTGGTGGGGGCATCAGCCTGCCCCAGCAGCACCACCCCATCCCCATC
>JAJYRW010000115.1 GCA_021793895.1 Actinomycetes bacterium | reverse complement strand
GGCGGGAAAATCTCGCATCATGAATAAGTAATGAACATGGCAGAAGGAAATAGGATGTCTCACGACGCACCCGTTCCGCTGCCCGCACTTTCCGTTTCGGCGGTGGCATCCCGGCTCGGCGTCGCCCCATCGACGTTGCGGACCTGGGATCGGCGTTATGCCCTGGGTCCGTCAGACCACACCCGCGGCTCCCATCGTCGGTACACCGGTACAGATATTGCCCGGTTGATGATCATGCGGCGGCTAACACTTGAAGGGGTTGCTCCGGCGGAGGCTGCGCGCATAGCGCTGGCCACGGCCGTTGATGAAGAAATGCCCCTTTCGCTACTTTCTGACGGGGGAACCTACCTGCCGTCAGTACCAATTTCTGCCCACTCAAGTGGCGCCATCCCTAATGGGCAAGCGAAACCGGCCGACATTTTAGGCGACGGAAAAATACCGGGTTTTACTTCGGAACAGCTCGCTTCTCGCAAATATGACAGCGAAATACGCGAGGCGCTTCTTACCGCAGCCACCGGATTTGACGAGGTGGGTGCGATTCAACTGGTCCAAGCTGTTGCCTCCGCCCGCGGCATCGGCGACACGTGGGCGCAAATAGTTAAAAAAGCCGTCATCGAGCTGACTGGAAGCTCCGATCTGGTTGAACCGGGTATGGAGCCGCTGGGAATCATCAAGAGCGCGGTAATGATGAATTTGCGCCGCTCCGCCCTTGAAGACGCTCAAGTTCAAGACGAAGATGACGTGGATCAAATTGATGGTGATGACACAGATTTCGACGGCGGCCGCATCATGGTCTGCGCCGCATCGGATGAAGTCTCCTCGCTGGGAGCGCACGTTCTAGCGGCAGCGCTGAACCAGTCGGATACCCCTGCTGCGGTGTTGCTCGGCCGGGTCCAGGTTCCGGTTGTACGCGACACGGTGGAGAACGGCGACCCCGAAGTCATTGTCATGGTGAGCTGGTCGGAGCCCGGGCGCGACATGTTCGAGGCGATCGAGTATTGCCTCGATGCTGCCCCCGAGGTGCCAGTCCTGCTGAACGGACCGGGTTGGCCATCAGAAATCCCCGCCGGTGCTCATCGGGTCCGCACCTTTATTGGAACCCTGCACGAAGCGCAGGCTTACTCCGGTTAAGGAAGGCTGCTGCGGCGCCGATACCTAATAGGTGCCTTCCGTTTTAGTCTGTGGTGATTCACCCGCAGTGCGAGTCACGCTGCGCCGCACCCTAGCCACCTTGCCCGGGATCACGCGCGTGGCCGCAGTCGGATCAGGTGAGGAACTCTTCGCGAACTGGGAAGAGTTAAACGTCGATGTGGTGCTTTTGGCGCTGGGTATTCCCGGTATGGGTTGTACCAGGGCCATCGAGCGGATTCGCGCGCAAGCTCCGCAGGTCACTGTGCTGGCACTTGCGGCTCCGCGCGAAGTCGAGTTATTGCGCCGGGCTTTCCAAGCTGGCGCGCATGGCTATTTACCTAAAGACGCGACGCGATCTGAGCTTCTTGGCGCCCTGGCGCACGTGGCGGCGAACAGTGAGTATCAACTCCATGGTGGTCAGCCGCCGGGAAAGTCCGGCGACCACGAGCCGGAACTAAATGAAATGATCGCCCTAAGCCGCCGTGAGTTACAAGTCTTGATGGGCATAGCTGAGGGGGGCATCAAACCGCGAAATCAGCTCCAATCTGGAGTTATCCAACGACACGGTAAAGACGCACGTGGGACGGATTTTCCGCAAACTTCGCGCCCGCGACCGCGCGCACGCGGTAGCAATCGCGTATCGACGCGGAATCATTCGGTAGCCGGGCCGGGAATCTTCCGCCGGCGCGGAACGGGAATCATTCAGTAGCCAAAGTTGTTCAGCAGGTACCATGAAAACTGTGACCACTTCTGCTGCAAATGACCCGTTCGCTTTCACTGGCCTGACCTTCGACGACGTCCTGTTATTGCCTAATAAGAGTGACGTAATTCCCTCCGATGCGGACACCTCCGCGCGCTTCTCGCGCCGCATTGACCTGTCCATTCCGCTGTCATCGTCGGCGATGGACACCGTTACCGAGGCACGTATGGCCATTGCCATGGCTCGCGTGGGCGGAATCGGTGTAATCCACCGCAACTTGTCCATTGAAGATCAGGCGCAACAGGTCTCGATCGTTAAACGCTCCGAGGCCGGAATGATCACCGATCCGGTCACGATTGGGCCGGATGCAACGCTGGCTGAATTAGATGAGCAATGTGGGCGCTATCGCGTTTCCGGCCTGCCGGTCATCGATGAAGATGGTCTTTTATTGGGCATCATCACCAACCGAGATCTACGCTTCATTGATACGGCGGACTTCACCAAAATTAAGGTTCATGAGGCAATGACTCCGATGCCGCTGGTCACCGGCTCGGAAGGGATCTCCCGCGAAGAAGCGCGCGAAATTTTGGCTCATCACAAGATCGAAAAGCTCCCGCTGGTGGATGAATCCGGTCATTTGCGCGGGCTGATCACGGTTAAAGACTTCGCTAAAACGGCGGAATATCCCAATGCCACTAAGGACGACGCCGGTCGCCTGCGCGTAGCAGCCGCAGTGGGCTTTTTTGGCGATGCGTGGGAGCGGGCGCAGGCCCTTGCGGCAGCGGGCGTCGATGCGATTGTCGTTGACACCGCACACGGGCACGCCGAGGCGCTGTTGGAAATGATCCGACGCCTCAAGGCCGATCCGACCTTTGCCGAAATTGACATCGTGGGCGGAAACGTCGCCACTTATGACGGCGCGAAGGCGCTGGTGGATGCCGGCGTGGACGCGGTCAAAGTGGGCGTCGGCCCGGGTTCAATTTGCACTACGCGCGTCGTAGCGGGTGTTGGGGTTCCGCAGGTTAGCGCGATTTATGAGGCGTCAAAGGCCTGTGCTCCGGCCGGGGTTCCCTTAATTGGGGACGGCGGACTGCAGTATTCGGGCGACATCGCCAAGGCGCTGCTTGCGGGGGCATCAACGGTCATGCTCGGTTCGCTCCTGGCGGGCTGCACCGAATCCCCGGGGGAACTGGTGTTTGTAAACGGAAAACAGTTTAAGAGTTACCGCGGCATGGGATCGCTAGGCGCAATGCAGTCTCGCGGCCGCGTTTCCTACTCCAAGGACCGCTACTTCCAGGCTGACGTAATAAGTGATGACCAGCTCATTGCCGAGGGCATCGAGGGGCAGGTTCCCTATCGCGGCCCGCTAGCAGCCGTGGCGCACCAACTGGTGGGCGGGCTGCGTCAGTCCATGTTCTACACCGGCGCCTCTTCAATTGATGAATTGAAATCAACTGGGAAATTCGTGCGCATCACGCCGGCGGGTCTGCAAGAATCGCACCCGCACGACATTCAAATGATCGTCGAGGCACCGAACTACTCTGGGCGGTAAATTTCAAGCCGCGCGGTAATTCGAGCAGCGCGGTAATTCAGACCGCATAGCGCCGGTGGGGCCAGTCCAGTTCTACCCCGTCGTGCGGGCGGTTCTTACTCTTTAGGAATTCGCGGAAACTTTCCGCCCACGTCCGGTGGCCATCGACTTGCCACTGATGCATTTCAGCTAAAGAGCGCTGCCCCAATTCGGGATATTTTTCGCAAAGCGCCCGCAGCACCGCAATGGTTGCCGCAACATCGACATCTGCTCGGTGCAGTTCCCCCTCTTGCAAAACCTGATAAAACTCGCACAGATGCGCCAACGTGCGTTTCCCGCGCCGATAGCGATCCACGCTGCGATCAATTACCAGCGGATCCAAAACGGGAGCGATCTCTCCAGGTATGCGCTGTGAGACGGTAGGGAGTTCGTAGCGGCGTAATTCGGCGTCTAAAATTGATAAATCAAACACCACGTTGAAGGCGACGATGGGGCGCTCTTCGCGCAGGTGTTCCGCAATTTTCTCAGCGATCTCATCTAGCCCGTGGCGCGGATCAAGCCCGTGGGCGCGCGCGTGTTCGGTGGTAACGCCGTGGACCTCGGTGGCGCGCTCGGGGATCTCCACCCCCGGGTCAAGTAGCCAGTTGTGAACCTGGGTTTCGCCGTCGATCTCCTCCACAATGGCGGCGGTGACAATGCGATCTTCGCTCACATCGACGCCAGTGGTTTCGGTGTCGAATCCGATGAGCGGACCGTCTGGCCAAGGAATGGTCGACAAACTTTGCATCACGGAACTCATGACACTTAACCTTGCCATGCCCCACTGACATTACCTAGGAACGCCAGACCGGTAGCCTAATGGCGTGACTGAGATCGAAATCGGTAGAGGCAAGCGCGGCCGACGCGCATACTCCTTTGATGACATTGCCGTGGTGCCCTCGCGCCGCACGCGTGATCCGGAGGAGGTGTCGCTGTCCTGGCAGATTGATGCCTATCAGTTTGAGGTCCCAATTATCGCTGCCCCAATGGACTCAGTGATGAGCCCAGAAACGGCGATTCAATTGGGTAAATTCGGCGGACTGGGCGTATTGGACCTCGAGGGATTATGGACCCGCTATGAGGATCCGACCAGTGTGTTAGAAGAAATTGCTTCGCTCCCGGTTGAGCAGGCCACCAAGCGAATGCAAGAGATCTATGCCGCGGATATTAAGCCCGAACTAATCACAGAGCGCCTCGAACAAATTCGGGACGCCGACGTGGTGGTTGCCGGCTCTTTATCCCCGCAGCGCACCCAGCAACTGTGGCGCACAGTTGTCGACGCCGGAGTTGACTTGTTCGTGATTCGCGGGACGACTGTTTCCGCTGAGCATGTTTCGGGCCAGGCCGAACCGCTGAATTTAAAGCGCTTTATTTATGAACTTGATGTACCGGTAATTGTCGGCGGCGCCGCGACCTATACGGCCGCGTTGCATTTGATGCGCACCGGTGCCGCGGGTGTGCTAGTTGGCTTTGGTGGGGGAGCGGCGCAGACCACTCGCACGACCCTGGGCATTCACGCGCCGATGGCTTCGGCGGTGGCCGATGTTGCTGCCGCACGCCGAGATTATTTGGATGAGTCGGGTGGCCGCTACGTGCACGTAATCGCGGATGGAGCCGTCGGGCGCTCCGGCGATTTGGTCAAGGCCGTTGCCTGCGGCGCGGACGCCGTGATGCTCGGAGCTGCTCTGGCCCGGGCTGAAGAGGCCCCAGGTCAAGGATGGCACTGGGGTTCCGAGGCTCACCACCCGGAATTGCCGCGCGGGGAGCGCGTGCACGTGGGAACCTCTGGTCCGCTCGAACAGATTCTGGCGGGCCCGGGCCACCGCGCCGATGGCACCATGAACCTAGTGGGAGCGCTCCGTCGCGCGATGGCCACGACGGGCTACTCGGATTTGAAGGAATTCCAGCGCGTCGAGGTCGTGGTTTCCCCGTATCAGCCGGCGTAGGAGTACGGCAGGCTGGCGGTTAGGGGGTACAGAAGACGGGCCGCGCGCGACTGGGGCCGTGGATTCCGGCAACCTCGATCTCAGTGGAGCGAAACGCACGCCTAGCGCGCATCCCGCTCCGGCTTATGCATTCTCGTAGCTTCTGGCGCTTTCAGTGGAGCCTTAAGCACGTATATCGCGCATTTGGCGCCTCGCTGGCTCCATCACACTTTTGCTGG
>JAJYRW010000114.1 GCA_021793895.1 Actinomycetes bacterium | reverse complement strand
GGTGCCCGGGGTGCATCTGCCGCACTGCGTGGGCCGGGGACGCCGAATGAGTCGGGTACGCCGGCTGATGCGCTCGCGGCATTTTCACTTGTCCACGGGCTGGTGAGTATTTGGCTCAGTGGTGCTTTGCCGGTTCCTAAAGACCCAGTGGCCCGCGCGCGGGCGGTGACGCAACGCTTGCAGTTGGATGGCCAGGCTGCCCAGCTGCGTTGACAAATGACGTGCGTAGGCGTTAAAGTATTTCCCATGGCATACATCAAGAGCGCTTCGACGCGCACGCTGCTTTTCCGCGACCGCCGCGCCTGACGGCACGGTCGCTCCAGTCTTACTGACGCAGCCTGCCGTCTCTCCGAAAGTCCTGCGCTTCGGGAGCGGCCCCTTTTTTCATACTTGACGCCGCTAATTTTCGAGGCGCTCCACCCCTGTTTATTTTCGGAGTGCTGTTATGCCTCATTCATCCTTTGGCGGCCGACACGAACTTGGCCAAAATTTTTTGCATCATAAGCCGACGCTGCGGCTGATCGTAGAGTTAGCGGCGCGAACATCCGGAGAGATCCTTGAAATTGGTCCTGGCGATGGAGCGGTAACGCGCCGCCTGCTTGCTTTGCGGCGCCCGCTTACCGTAATCGAGCTTGATGAGCGACGCGTGGCGAAGCTTAAACAACGCTTTCCCGAGGTTTGTGTTCGGCACGGTGACGTTTTGCAATGCCAATTAGATAGTCCAACGATTGTGGGAAATTTGCCATTCCACCTCACTACTCCAATTTTGCGTCGCCTTTTAGCGGAGGGGACGTGGCAAAACGCGGTGTTAATGACGCAGTGGGAAGTGGCGAAAAAACGAGCCAGTGTTGGGGGAGGAACCCTGATGAGCGCGCAAGCCGCGCCCTGGTTTGAGATCTCCTTAGAAGGTCGTGTTCCAGCATGGGGATTTACGCCGCGTCCGAGCGTGGACGGCGGAATAATCACCATTAACCGGCGAAAGCGTCCGCTAATAGCTCCCGAGCAACGGTCCAGTTACGAGCGTCTTGTGCGCAGAGTTTTTACCGGCCGCGGAAAAACATTTACTGCGATATTTGCTACCGCGGCTCGGATTGAGCGTCGCGGCGCCCGCAAGGTTCTTCGCGAGATGGGCATTGATCCGGGCGTACTTCCACGCCAGATCAGGCCGAAACAGTGGGTGGGGCTTTGGAATGCGTTGGAGAAGCGAAAAGAGGTGATGGATAGATAAACCCGCCATGCTCAAGTCGCGATACTCGCGTGTTTGGCGGAGTTCTGACGTAACCCCTTTGGGAAATGTGACTGAACGCTACTGATGTGACTGAAGTGACTCAAAACCGCGATTATCATCTAAAAAACTAGGGGGTTACGTCAGAACCCCGCCAACCTGAGCACTACATACGCTTACCTGAACTCCTCCCTACCTGTCGGGAGTCTGTTTTAGTCCTAATTTTCAGAAAATGGAGAAATCTATGCAGCAAAACGACCGCCGCACTCCGCCCGTTCCATTTGAGCCGCATGAATCTGGTGCCTTCCTACATGGCACAAAAGCAAAATTCGAAGTCGGTGCAGTGCTGAGCCCCGGGCAAATTTCCAACTTCGAAAAGGGGCGCATTTCGAACCACGTCTACTTCACCAAAACGCTCGACGCCGCCGCCTGGGGCGCTGAACTTGCTGCTGGCGACGGGCATGAGCGGATCTACATCGTTGAACCGCTAGGGCAATATGAAGATGATCCCAACGTGACCGATAAGCGGTTTCCCGGAAACCCGACTCTGTCATTCCGCTCAGTTGATCCCGTGCGAATTGTCGGTGAGCTAGCGCACTGGACCGGCCACACGCCGGAGCAAATTGCACAGATGCGCAATTCGCTGGCCGAACTCGAGCGGGAAGGGCGCGCAATAATAGACGATTGACGGCTGCAATGTTAGTAACTAACATTGCAGCCATGTCGCGCTGGCAAAAAACCCACGACCGCCTGCAAGAAGTGGCCATGCAGCTGTTTATGACGCAGGGCTATGCCGCTACCGGCACTGCGCAAATCGCCCAGCGGGCGGGCGTGAGCGAGATGACACTTTTTCGCCATTTTCCATCGAAGGAGGCCCTGCTTTTAGAAGATCCCTTCGATGCCGTCATTGCAGATGAGGTTCGCCAGCGCCCAGCTCATGAGTCCCCGATGCGGGCATTAACCGAGGCAGTGCGCACGACTTGGCACAGCATCGATGCAGATTCCGTGAATGCCCTGCGTGCCTCCCTACTCCTTATCGCCCAAACACCAAATTTGCAGGGAGCGATCGAACGAAACACTAACGAGACACGGGCTGCCTTAACCGAGGCACTGATCGAAAGGGGTGTTCCCGCTGAAGTAGCCGGCGTGGCTACCGCTGCCGTCATCGCCGGCCTGAGTGCAGCGTTACTCACCTGGGCCAATTCAGAGCAGGCGGACCTGGGCCAAGTAATCGATGACGCCTTAGATCTACTTGGAGGTTCCTAATGCTTCGCTTTGCAGGCGTCACTCGAAAATTCCCTAATGGCGCCGGAGTTGAAGAATTAACATTCGGCGTCGATCCTGGCGAAATCCTCGCCCTAATTGGCCTGAATGGCGCGGGCAAAACAACGCTGATGCGCTTGGCGCTAGAAATGCTCCGACCACAAGATGGTCACATCGAGATCTTTGGCACGCCGCTAGGTCAGCTGCCAATCCAGAAATGGGCACATGTGGGCGCGGCCGTGGAAACAGCGCTTGCTTATCCAGAGCTCAGTACGGCTGAAAATCTGCAACTCGCCGCTTCTCTGCGTGGCGCTGATAGGGACTGCGTCACCGAAGCGATCGAAACCTGGGGCTTGGAACCACTTGCGCGGCGGCCCTTTAGCCAACTATCGCTGGGCAATCGCCAGCGCGTGGGTTTAGCAGCAGCCCTGCAACATGATCCCGATTTGATATTTCTCGATGAACCATCGAATTCTTTGGATCCCGCATCAGTTATTTTCCTGCGAAATGAGCTAACTAAAAGCGCTCAAAGCGGAGCAGCGATCCTGGTCAGCAGCCATCATTTGGACGAAGTAGCGCGGATTGCAGATCGCATCATCCTAATGAATCACGGGCGACTAATCGGCGAGCTGCACACCACCGGCCCTGATTTGGAGCGGACCTTCTTTAACCGGATCCACGTGGATGACCGTAACCGCCAAACTGCCGCCCATGCTCAAATGCTAGAGAGCGCGGCGGCCGAGCCGAATTGAGGCTGCAGCTATGAATTCGCGCACTCTGAGCATAAGCAAAATAGCCGCACGCCCGGGGCTCGGTACGGCAATCCGAGCTGAGGCCCACAAATTGCGGCGCTCCCTGGTGGGCATCATTGCTTCGAGCGCTTTAATCGTGGGAACACTTGCGTTGCTGACTGGTATTACGGCCGGTGTAGCAAGCGGCAACGAAGAACTCATTGCCCAAGCCGGCCCAGCCGCCAACCTGAACTGGGACGGGCTCTTACTGGGGGCGGGCCAAATAACTGCAGCCGGCGGACTCATCGGGTTTGGAGTGGTTCTTGCCTGGCTCATAGCTCGCGAATTCACCGACGGAACCATTGCCGGATTATTCGCTCTCCCCATCAGCCGGGGCCGCATCGCCGGGGCGAAACTAGTTGTTTACGCCATCTGGGCCGTGATTATTAGTACCGCATTGACTTTGGGAATCCTCAGTCTCGGTCTTGCCTTTTCCTACGGCCTGCCCACAGGTGAGGTTTGGCAGGGGCTTTTTCGCCAGTGGGCGTTGACAATTTTCACGGCTGCTATCACCACACCCGTCGCCTGGCTCGCGGCACAATCGCGCTCCATCCTGGCCGCCGTGGGCGGTGCGATCTGCCTGGCCATATTTTCTCAGGTCGGAGGGCTAGCGGGAATCGGCGGCTGGTTTCCCTTCACAGCTCCGGCGCTGTGGGCAATGAGTAACGGCAGCGCTGTAAATGCCGCCCAACTTTCACTGTCACTAGCTGTGGGGGTGGCAGGAGCAGTCTTTACCTGGCGCACCTGGCAAAACTTGGAACTGGGTCGCTGATTTTCACCGCCCCGCCCCGCTTGCGAAAAATCCCAGTTGCGCCACTTTGACAATCCAGCATCATGGATTGGGCCACTGCACCCAATATTTGCCAAGGCACATCATGGCTTTCATCTCTGCAACAAAACTGCTTGGCACCATCTCATTTACGGTGCTCTTATTTGCCGGCTGCGGTTCACAAAATGACGAGGCCACTCCTTCCCCCCAGCCCTCCGACACCAATCAGTCAGACGAAAATGCGCCCGCACCCACCCCGACCACACCTGGCGATTCGGAAGATGACGAGACACCTACTTCCAGTCCATCAAAGTCCAGCCCCAGCCCGTCAGAAACTTATACCTCGGACCCGGACGAACCCGCGGCCATTCCACATGATCCGGTCGATCACGCCGACGCGCTCATAATCGCGTGGGGCAATGGTGATGAAAACCAAATGCATCAATTCGCCAATGACGAAGTCATCGATACATTAACCGATTACGGCCAGGCCGGAGGCCCGCACTGGGACCAGACCGCACACGATGCCGGAGCCGGTTCGGTGTTCGTGACCTACACGAATACCGAAAATGACGACACCGTCGAATTGCGCATTGAAAACGAAGCGGCCTCTGCCGGTGAAGAACAAGCAGTGGTCGAGGCAAAATTTAACCAGTAGCTAAACCGCAAAATCCACAGCATGCCCAGCAGCACGGGTGCAGGATTTGCGCCAAAATGCCAAGCGCGATTGCCCATGGCAACGTGGCTCGCGTGAACAACTCCGAGCACCCTACCCACCCTTGGGCCGGCCTGGCAGTACTTGCCGCGGGCCTCGCGCTAATTGTGATGGACGGCACGATCGTCTCCGTGGCGCAGCCCGTCATCATTCAAGACCTCGATTTGACTTTGACCGACGCGCAGTGGATCAACAGCCTCTACTCGGTGGTCTTCGCAGCGCTCTTATTGGGCATGGGCCGACTGGGGGACCGGCTGGGAAGACGACATCTCTTCGTCGCGGGCATCGCCGTCTTCGTCATTGGCAGCCTGTTGGCCGCTAATTCGGATGCCGCAGCGCCATTAATTTGGGCCCGCGTGGTGCAGGGAGTGGGCGGAGCCCTGATTTTGCCCTCCACACTTTCAACAGTTAATGCAGTTTTTCGGGGCAAAGACCGCGCAATGGCGTTTGGTGTTTGGGGCGCAGTCATGGCCGGCGCCGCCGCCATCGGCCCGCTGCTGGGCGGCTGGCTGACCTCATCGTTCGCATGGGAATGGATTTTTCTCATTAACGTGCCCCTGGGGCTTATCCTGTTCATCGCCGCGTTCTTCCTCGTTCCCAACACGCGCGGGCGAGCCGGCGGCCGCGGCCTAGACGTCGACGGCCTGCAGCTGAGCGTTATCGGCTTGGGCGCCTTCGTTTTTGCTGTCATTGAGGGCTCGGATCTGGGCTGGTGGGTGCCACAACAAGACTTCACCGTCTTTGGCCTGACCTGGTCGATGGATAAACCTGTTTCAATAATTCCCATATTTCTACTAATTGGCGCGATTTCCATGACACTATTCATCATTTGG
>JAJYRW010000113.1 GCA_021793895.1 Actinomycetes bacterium | reverse complement strand
ACTGCAGCGCGCCTGGTCCCAGCACCTCGCGCAGCGCGGCATGCACCACGTGCGTTCCGGAGTGCGCCTGGCGTGCGCCCACGCGCCATTCCGCATCGACCTGGGCAAGAACCTTTTGGCCGGCCTGCACTTCGCCGCGCGTGACCTCAACCGTGTGGACGATCAGGGTCTTCGCGACGCGTTGCACGTCCCTAACTGCCAGCTCCACGCCATCGCCGGTGATGATCCCGGCGTCGGCTTCCTGGCCCCCGGATTCGGCGTAAAACGGGGTGCGATCCAGCACTACATCGACGCGCTCCCCCTCGCCGGCCCCGGAAATGAGCTCGCCATCGCGCAGGACACCCAGGATCTGGGCTTCGGAGGTGAGCTCCTGGAATGCGCGGAAATCGGTGGGCCCCTGCGCCAGCATTTCTTGGTACCCGGGCGCATCGGGGCGGCCGCCCTTCTTCGCCACCGCATCGGCCCGTGCCCGCTCGCGCTGCTCGCGCATCAGGTCGCGGAAGCCCTCCTCATCGACGTGCAGGCCCTGCTCTTGGGCCATTTCCAGCGTCAAGTCGATCGGGAAACCATAGGTATCGTGCAGGGAGAAGGCTTCCGCGCCAGATAGTTCATCGCGCCCGGCCTCCTTTGCTTTCGAAACCGCCACGTTCAACAGCTGCGTGCCGGCGGACAGCGTGCGCAGGAAGGACTCTTCTTCCGCATAGGCAATCCGGGAAATCCGCGCGTAATCCTCGCGCAGTTCGGGGTAAGACTGCTCCATCAACTCCAGCGATGCGGGGAACAATTCCGGCAACACGGGTTCGTTCACGCCCAAAAGTCGCATCGCCCGCACCGCCCGTCGCACCAGGCGCCGCAAGACATAGCCGCGTCCCTCGTTAGCGGGAGTGACGCCGTCCCCAATCAGCATCAAGGAAGAGCGCACGTGGTCGGCCACGACGCGAAAACGCACGTCATCGGCCTCGTTGGCGCCGTATTTACGGCCGGAGATTTCTTCGGCGCGGTGAATGACGCCCATGAGCTCGTCGATTTCGTACATGTTGTCGACGCCCTGCAGGAGGATGGCGACGCGTTCCAGACCCATCCCCGTGTCAATGTTGCGCTGTTTGAGCGGGCCGACAATGTCGAATTCGGCTTGGGATTCCACATTGGTGATCTCGTACTGCATGAATACGAGGTTCCAGATTTCGAGGAAGCGGTCCTCATCGACAATTGGGCCGCCGTCCTGGCCGTACTCGGGGCCGCGGTCGACGTAAATTTCGGAGCACGGGCCGCCGGGGCCGGGCTGATGGGTGTGCCAGTAGTTGTCTTCGCGGCCGCGGCGCTGGATGCGCTCCTCGGGCAGGCCCGCGATTTCGCGCCACAGGTCGAACGCCTCGTCATCATCGTGAAATACGGTGACCCAGATTTTGTCCGGGTCGAAACCGTATCCGCCCTCGTCCTGGGAGGTCGTTATCAGTTCCCACGCGAAGCGGATAGCGTCTTCCTTGAAGTAGTCGCCGAATGAGAAGTTGCCGTTCATTTGGAAGAACGTGCCGTGGCGGGTGGTCTTGCCCACCTCGTCGATGTCGGCGGTGCGCACGCACTTTTGCACCGAGGTGGCCCGCTTCCAGGGCGCCGGCTGCTCCCCCAGCATGTATGGGATGAACGGGACCATGCCCGCGATCGTGAACATGGTCGAGGGGTCCGGGGAAATCAGTGAGGCGCTCGGCACGACCTCGTGGCCTCGGGAGGCGAAAAATTTCAGCCAGCGGCGCCGAATTTCAGCGGTCTGCATGGTGTACGGGGGTTCCTATCAGGTGATTAAAATTCGTAAATTGGTTCTTCTGGATCAGAATCTGCGTCTGGATCATCAAAATCGTATGCCGTCCTGTCTTGACCGCGGCCAGCGGCTCTACCGCGATTTGGGACGGCGCCTCTCGCCCCGTAGAGGTCCGTGCCGGGAGCGCTGGGGTTCAGGCCGGTCATCGACACGCGGTCGCCAGGGTTGCTCGGGTCGCGCTGGGTGAGGACGGCGGCGCGCAACTGCGCTTCGCGGGCGGAGCGGGCGGTGCGGAAATCGGTAAGAAACGCTTCGGTCCCCGCCGCAAGGTCGTCAACCACAGTATTAGCCGCGTGTTTGCCCGTGCGGCTAGCGGAGCCAGTAGGGCCGCCCCCATGCCCTGGGCCGCCATCGGCCCAGCCCAGCGCGCGGGAAAAGGCGGGTGGAAGCAGTGCGGCTAGTCCGGCTTTAGATCGGCGCATGGCATAGATAGTTACACCCGCACCGACGGCCATCCAAAAGACCCGGCGCATTAGTTATTTGGCCTTGCGACGTGCGAAAGCTTGCCGCACGCCATAAGTGAATGCGGCGATTTTTACCATGGGTGAGCCGATGGTCGCGGCGAAAAGTGCGGTGAGAGCCGAGACGTTTTCTGTCACATCTGCGGCGTGCGTGGTGATGGTATCTACCTTCTCGAGCTGCATATTGGTCAGCGCGATGGTTTGGGCGGACTCATCGAGCACCGGGAGGGTGTGATCGGTAACTTCCCGAAGAGATTCCCGGGCACCGTCGAAGACCTTGCCTAGTTTGAGGATCGGAATGGCGGTCAGTCCGACCAAAATGGCGAACACGATCGCGGCGATTAGGCCGGCTACTTCTCCCACAGACATAAGGTGTAAGTCCTCTACTTTTGCGTACTTGTTTCGGCTAAGCACTTATTACTACAGGTTAAGTCTCGCGTAAACGGGTTGGAACATCCACACGCCTGGCTGCGGGACCCGTATATGGGGATCCGATGCAGGATCTTAGGTCGGTGCTCAAAGTTCTGCATTCAAGTTGTCGGCGGGAGGCCCAAGAGTGAAACGCGCTGCCCATCCTACCCACATCTGGTGCCCTAAACCTCAGCACCTGTTTCCGCGCAGATCGTAGCGAAGGCTTGCAAGGTCGTAATTGGGGCCGGCTGCCGCTTCACGCCTGAGGCCGCTCACTTGCACACCGGCCCCCACCGCCCCCGCCCCCGCAGAAGCCCCGCAGAATGGGCGCTTGCATGGTGCCGGGTTTACTCCGGCTCATCAGGAGAGGCTTCCTTGCAAAACGTCGGCAACGCTGCGAACTGGCGTGCGCATGCCACCTGAACGGTGGCTGGCTATGAGTGCTTCAACTACCAGAATTGCTGCCATCCCATCAGCCGCGCTGGCAAGGCCGCTCGCGTGTAGTCGGGTAGTCACGTCCGGGGCGTTGCTTTGTGTTTTGGACGCGGGCGGGTCTACGACTCCATTTACTGCATTAGCATTTAACGCCTTACCCTTCAGCGCATCTACCCAAGTCTGCAGTTCTAGTCGGTAGGCTTCGGCCCAGCGCCGGCGCCAGTCTGGGCCAAACGTGGTCGCGGAGGCACCGGCGTGGTTCACGGTCGCCAGCGTGGGCTCAACGGTGCTTGCTACGCCCTCTTCAAAAACAACTTCGCTGCGCACATCGTGACCGTAGCGCGCGTTGAGAAATAATTCGCAGCTCGCGATTGCACCGCTGGCTGTTTCGAGCGTGAACAACTGCGGATCAGCCAGCCCATCGGCGTGCTTAGACGCGGCAGGAGCCTGCCACGTGACTGCAGTGACGGGTGAGCCCAATAACCAGGGCACAAAATCGATCTCATGAATTGCGGAGTTCGATATCGCGGACTCAGTTGAACTCCCCGCAGCTGCGGAGACACCGCGACTCACGCAGTGCACGAGCAGGGCTCTTCCATAGGTTTCTTCGTCCACCAGGTTTCGTAAATGAGCACAAGAAGGGTCGAAGCGGCGCATGAATCCAACAGACACCAAACCTGGTCTGGGGTATTTATCCTCGCGACTGGTCAGCGGGGGTGAGCCGGAAGAATCGACTTCCATGTCAGCGAGGACGATTTCGCGACACTCTTCAATGGTGGGAGCCAGTGGCTTTTCGGTAAGCACGGGTTTACGCGCCGCTAGTGCAGCCATCGTGTACCTGTGATGCGTGTGATCAGCAGAGGCGATGATCACGGCGTCTACCTCGGGCGCCGCGATTAAGCTCTCCCCATCTTTGAAAACTTTCGCGCCGACGGATGTTGCTAATTGCTCACTGCGGATGGGATCAGCATCGGCAATACCCGCCACCACTGCCCCACGTACCTGCGAAGCCAAAAGCTGCGCGTGATCTGTTCCCATGATCCCGGCGCCGATAATTCCAATACGAATGGGCTCTTGCGTGCGACGTTGCTCTAGCATTTACCTATTTCCGAACCGGTGTGAGTTATTAGCGAAGACTTTACTCAAAAATTCCCCAGTTTCGAATTCCTCAGTTTCGAAAACTGACTACCTAGTAATTAATCGGAGCCTTAAGCCAGCGGTCCAGTCTCCCGTCTCGACCGGCCGCCTCAATTTGTCAGCCCCAGCCGCCCCGCTTCAGCCGGCCGTCTCAACCGGCTGTCTCGGTCTCCCGTCTCGACTGCCCGTCTCAGTCGCCAACGTCAGCCGCGCTGCTTTGGCAGCGACCCAGCAGACACTGCACCCATCTCAGAAAAAGACGACGCCCCCATCCCGGTGCGGTGTTAGCCGCAGGGAGAGAGGCGTCGTCCTAAATTTTTCAACAGCGGCCGAACTGAGCTCGGCCTGTTGAGCGGAAGTTAAGTCCTAGCGTGCGTAGTACTCAACAACCAGGTTGACTTCACAGGTGATGGGCACCTGGGCGCGCAACGGTTTGGAGGTGAGTTCGGCGCGCAGGTTTTCCAGTTGCACGTCGAGGTATGCGGGAACTTCACCCAGCACCTCGCGGTGGCCGCCAGCAGCGGCAACCTGGAACGGGACCATTGCCTGGCTCTTAGCCTTTACCTGGATGACCTGGCCTGGCTTCACGCGGAAGGAGGGGCGGTCAACGATCTTGCCGTCCACGAGGATGTGGCGGTGGGTAACGGCCTGGCGAGCCTGCGCGGTGGTGCGGGCAAAGCCGGCACGCAGCACGAGGGCATCAAGGCGGCTTTCCAGCAACTCAACCAGCGATTCACCGGTCTGGCCGGGAAGCTTGCGGGCATCGTTAAACGCGCGGCGCAACTGCTTCTCGTTCAGACCGTACTGGGCACGGAGGCGCTGCTTTTCACGCAGACGTACCGCGTAGTCGGATTCGGTGCGGCGGCGAGCACGACCGCGCTCACCCGGAGGATAGGGACGCTTTTCGAAGTACTTAACAGCCTTCGGGGTAAGCGGAATACCCAGTGCACGTGATTCGCGCACCATGCGGCGCGATTTTCTTACAGAAGACAAATGTCATCCTTCTTACGAGTGAGCGGACCCCGCTTGTCAGTCAAGTGGGGCATCTTGCGTTCGGGTGCAGCCACATCCCGAGGGGCCTGCCGCAGCGAGAGAGCTACCGACGGGCAGACCAAGGGTCAACATTACCCGATTGATCTTCCTGAATCCAAACCCCAGCGCAAAACAGCCCACAGCAAGGTAGGTGCTTGTCGCGTTGGTGCTTGTTGTGCTTCTGCGTTGTGCTCCGCCTTGCCACCTGTCATCTGGTGTCGCCGCCGGTTTTTGGCGGGGTGGGGTCAGCCGGGGTCGGGGCCGGTGGTGACTAGTTGCGGCTGGCAGCTTTGTCGATGTTCAC
>JAJYRW010000112.1 GCA_021793895.1 Actinomycetes bacterium | reverse complement strand
CTCGGCGATAACGTCGCCCTCGTGCATGACGATGACGCGATTACAGTTGACGTAGACTTCTTCCGGCTCATCGGAAATGAGGATTACGCCAATCCCCGACTGTGCAAGGGCTTGGATGTGGTCATAGATTTCGGCCTTCGAGCCAATGTCGATGCCCACAGTGGGACTATCGAGAATAAATACTTTGGGTTCAGTGGCAATCCATTTTCCGATAACCACTTTTTGCTGATTACCGCCCGACAAGATGCCCACCAAGGCATCGATGTTCTTGTTGTTGACGGCCATGTAGTCGACAGTGTGCCTGGCGAGACTACGCTCTGCTTTGGTGTCTAGCAATCGCATTTTGGTCAGTAGCGAGTCCAGTTTCGGTGCGGACGCGTTAGAGGCGATGCTCTGTTCTAAAAATAGTCCCTGCACGCCGCGATCTTCAGGCACGAGAGCGATCTGGCGGTCAAGTGCGTCCCATGGATTTTCAATTTTGACCCGTTGGCCGTCCATGTGGATCTCGCCCGAGTCGGGCTGGTTTAGCCCGTAAAGGGACAGCGCTAATTCAGTGCGTCCAGCACCAAGGAGACCGGTGAGACCCACAATGTCGCCGGGGCGCACATCCAAACTGACGTTTTTGTAATTGTCCTTGCGGGTGAGATTCTTTACCTCAAGTAGCGGGGCGCGGGTTCCGTCATCATCGCGCGACGCACGCTGATAAGGCTTGTGCAGGACTTCTCGGCCCGTCATGTGATAACTAAGCGATGCGGAATTCAGCTCATCCGCTGGGAAATCGCCGACCTTTTTGCCGTCGCGGAAAACCGTGATGGTGTCGGCGACGTCAAAGACTTCATCCAACTTGTGGCTGATGAATACAACTGCGAGACCGTCTTCTTTTAATTCGTGGACGATCGTGAGGAGCCGCTTTACTTCTTTTGTGGTTAAAGCGGTCGTCGGTTCGTCCATGAACAGTAATTTCGCATCCATGCTCAACGCTCGAGCGATTGCAACAATCTGCTTATTTGCTACTGATAGCGAACCGACGCGGGCGTCCAGCGGTAGGTCGATGCGGATTCGCTTCAATTGTCGCGCTGCAATTTCGCGCATTTGACGATGGTTCACATACTGAGAGCCCTCATGCAACATCACGTTGATAGCAATGTTTTCGGCGACTGTTAGGTGATCAAACAACGACAGATCTTGATAAATCACCTGCACTCCAGCGGCGATTGCCGCTCGCGGATCGTTCTCGGTGATTTCGCTGCCCGAAACGGTGATGCGGCCTTCGGAGGCTACGTAAACGCCCGAAACGATTTTGACGAACGTGGACTTTCCACTGCCGTTCTCACCGGCCAGGCAACGAATTTCACCTTCATTGATAATCAAGTCGATGCCATCAAGGGCGCGCTCTTCACCAAAGGATTTGGAGAGCTTCTCAACTACAAGAAGGGGTTGGCTCACTGCTCGCTCTTTCATGCTGAATGCAGATGTTGGCTGTATAAAGGCACCGGGCTATGCATCGAAAAAATTGCAGTCCGGCACTGAGTCGTGCAGGCAGTTTCCACTGAATCAATGAAAACTGCCTGCACGCAGAATTAGAAGGGGTAATCCCCGTCGGGGAACTGTCCCTTTTCGAGCATCATGATGGCGTCGCCGAGTATGAGTTCTCCGTCTACCGTGATGGAGTCATACCCCTCGTATCCGAGATCCAAACCACTCTCAATCGACTCACCCTTCAGTACACTCAGGGCGATCATGTTAGCTGCGTAGCCAGCACCTGCGGGATCCCAAGTCTGCGCGGAATACGTCCAGCCTTCTTCGAGGAAGGGGCCAGCGATAGAGGGAAGTGAAAGACTAGAAACTGTTACATTCTTGTTGTTCTTTTCCTTCAGCACTGCGGCAAAGTTGGCGCCAGCTGAAACAGAACCGTTGACAAATCCCTTCAGATCTGGGTAGTTGTTGAGAATTTCCAACGCATTGGAGCGCGCCTTAGCATCGGAGTTATCGTCTTCATAGGGCTGTTCTGTCACGGGCTCGATATCTGGGTAGTTCTCTTCCAGATATGCAATACCTGCGTTATACCAGGCCATGTGCGTCTCAGAGGTAAGCGAACCGACCATACCGACAAATTTTCCTTCGCCGTCCATGCCTTCAGCAAGTTTTTCGAACATTCGCTCACCAAACTCAACGTTGTCGAATGCTTCGAGGTCGTAGTCAACCGCGTCAGTGCCAGCCAGTGCCGGTGCTTCATGCGTGACAACAACGATGCCACGTTCACGCGCCTTGGTCAGCGCAGGGCTCACGGCCTGAGGATCATTGGGCACGACGATGATTGCATCAACGTCTTGAGCGATGAGGTCTTCAATAATCTGCACCTGCTTGGCGGCGTCTTCGGTATCGGGGCCGATCTGCCAGGCGTCTACCTCATCACCGAGGTCTTCATTGAATTCTTCAACACCATTCGCCATTGCCTCGAACCAAGTGATGCCTTCCACCTTGGGAACGGTTGCAATCGCGTACGGGCCTTCTTTGGGGGTGTCGCTGTCAGCGTTACCGCCGCCGTCGCTACCACCAGACCCGGCGTCTGTGGTGCCACATGCTGCCAAGCCGACCGACAGGGCGGCGGCGGTCGCCATACCGAGCATACGGCGAGTGCGAATTTTCATTGAGAAGTTCTCCTTTGAACAGGCCTGCGAACATCTGTGACATTACGTTATCGCGGGCAGTGAAGATAACACTAACTAACACATACGTCACAAGGCAAGCTTTGATCATTTTCACTTAGGTGCCATGGGACAGAAGATTTTCCGCATAACACCGCCACTATTAGGGCATGCGAGACAAAAAGTCCTCAACTGTTATTGAATTGTTAATTAATCATGGAAACTTGCTTTTGTCTCAGATACGTAACAGTCTTATCTCCATGCGGAGGATCGCTGACGTTCCGCCCGCCCCTGGTTCGGCCGGTTTTATCACCATTTTTAGAGAGGAAACAGCAATGCCCCAGGTTGTCTCATTTGGAGCTCACATCGCCGATGCACTCGGCTGGCCGTTCACCGTGGTGCCCCCAGGCCAGCAGTTGGCCTTCCTAGAAAAAATCAAGTTCACAGTCGCGGGTACGGCAGCGGCACCGTCAGTCAACCTCGCAAAACTGGGTGTCGACGTAACTACGGTCGGACGAATTGGAAATGATTCCATCGGCGATTTCCTGCGCACCACCATGGACGGATACGGCGTCGACACCGAACACCTAACGGTCGATCCTGAGTTGCAAACGTCATCCAGTCTGCTGCCGATCCGGGAAGACGGCTCTCGCCCCGCGCTGCACGTCATCGGAGCTAATGCTGGGCTATGTGAAGATGATTTACCTTGGGACATCGTTGCTGATGCAGAGGTTTTCCACCTCGGCGGTGCATTCATTCTGCCCGGAATCGATGGGCAACCCATGGCACGCATCTTAAAGCGGGTCAAAGAACTGGGCGTAACAACCACAATGGACTTTCTCATGAGCCCCCGACCCGACGCACAAGAAATCGTCGGCCCTTCGCTGCAATACGTCGATTATTTGATGCCCAATATTGAGGAAGCAGGCTGGCTTACCGGTACTGAAGACCGAGCAGAAATCATTCGTTGGTTGCACGATGCTGGTGCCGGATGCACGATTCTCACTATGGGAGAAGAAGGCGTTTCGCTAGCTCCGAACGGCTCCACAGAAACAGTATTACCGACCTATGCCGTAGACGTCGTGGACACTACAGGCTGTGGGGACGCCTTTACATCTGGATTCATTTCAGGCTTGGTATCGGGTCTCGTGCTGGAAGAAGCAGCGGAACGTGGGCTAGCTTGCGGCAGTTTGGTAGCCACTGGTCTCGGTTCCGATGCGGGAATTATAGATCTGCAGCAAGTAGAGGATTTCCGCATAAATCATCCGCGATCAACAATGTGAAGCGTTCGCCGATAACCTGCTAGAAGATTTCCATTCGTACGGCAAGGGCGGATTTAAAGCATGACACTCGAAACATCTCGCACGCCGGCTTCGGCTGATGGGGTCCCACCCACGCCCAAATCGAAAGGCGCGCGCCTGAACTACATCAACGAACGCGTGCGGGCCGTCGGCTTTGTTGCGGTAGACGATCTTGTGGATGAACTAGAGGTATCGCGCATGACAGTGCACCGCGACCTCGACGAGCTACAGTCTATTGGCGCACTTCGAAAGGTGCGCGGAGGAGCTTCCGCGCATCGCTCCACTCAATTCGAAAGTGACCTCCAGTTTCGCCTAAACGCCGAGACGGAGGAAAAACAGCGCATTGCCTCCGTTGCCGCCCAGTTCGCCAACGACGGTGACGTGATTCTCATGGACGATTCCACCACGGCACTCGGATTGATACCGCATTTGGAAGAGCGCGCGCCGTTCACCGTCATCACAAATTTTTTGCCGGTCCTAGAACGTCTGAGTGCGAATCCTCAAATGAATGTCATCGGTTTAGGTGGCCAGTACATCGCGCGTTATGCCGCCTTTCTGGGCATGATCTGCGAAGAGAATCTCGGAGCCCTGTTTGCCGATGTAGCATTTATTTCCACTTCGTCGATGCGTAATGGCGTGCTATATCACCAAGATCAACAAGTACTCGCTACCAAGCGCGCCATGATGGAGGCAAGCGACCGCCGCGTACTGCTCATGGACCACACCAAGATTGGCCAAGCTGCTCTGTTCAAGCTTGGCGATATTTCAGACTTCACCCACATTGTGGTTGACGACAAGACCGATGATTCTGTCGTGTCAATGATCCGTGACCACGGAGTTGATGTAGTGGTCGCATGACGACCACATTAGGCGTGCGCCAGCCTGGCTACCGCGTCCCTAGGAAACTCGGCGCTTTCGTCACCGAGTGCAAGCGCACGGAACGTGGTAGTTGCGGCCTCTTCGAGAAGCATCGCGCGGCGAAACGCCATATGCACGGTGTCGCCGACGGTCGAAGATCCGTGGTGGGCCAAAATTACGGCGTTGTGATCCAAGATCTGGGCGGCAGCTTGGTCAGCTAAATCGTCAGAACCGTTTGGCAGGAACGGAACGCGGCCTACCGACGCCACGTAGTAGGCGTGGTCGAGCGTCAGGAACCGGATGGGCTTTTTAACCGCATCCAATAAGACCGTGTGCTGGGGGTGAACGTGAACGATTCCACCGACGTCAGGGCGCACGTTGTAGGTCCGCTGGTGTAGTTTCCACTCGCTTGATGGAACTTCAGCGCCGCCGATGCGTTCACCTTCCAGATTCATGATGGCGAAGGACTTTGGGGTGAGCTCGTCTAGCCACTCACCGGATCCCGTTATGAGGAAACGATCAGATCCGGGGAGGCGAGCAGAGAGATTACCGCCGCTAGCCAAGGCGAGTGCCTGCGAAACGCAGCGGCGCCCAATATCTATGAGTTGTTCTACAAGATCGTGTTCAGCACCAGTTACTACAGCAGTCACAAAAACTCCAAATAAGAAAACGACGCAAAACTGTTGCGTCGGTCAGCGCACGCGCAATACCGAGAATTCGAAGCGGCCCTGATGAAAATATGTCCGCGACTGCACGACGGGACGTGCGTTGCCGTCGTAGTGAATTTGCCGCAAATCCACATAGAGCGTCTCGG
>JAJYRW010000111.1 GCA_021793895.1 Actinomycetes bacterium | reverse complement strand
AAGGCCTGGATTATCGGACTCCAGCAGAGGCCGAAGCGGCCTATTATGAAACCCAAGCTCGGGCACTTGCCCCAGCATAAGAAGCGGAACTAAACCCAGTGCGCTTCACCGCGCACCTCACTCGCCGCGCAAGATCCGCCCCACTCGCTCAATCCGCGCGCTTAGGTCGCGCTCGAAGCCGCGATCGGTGGGCTGGTAGTAATCCGCGCCGATGAGTTCATCGGGCAGATACTGCTGCTGGGCAATACCGTGCGGAAAATGATGCGCGTATTTGTATTCTTTGCCATGCCCAAGCTTCTTCGCACCGGCGTAATGCGTATCGCGTAAATGGACCGGTACCGCGCCGGCTTTCCCTTCCCGCACATCGGCCAAAGCGGCATCGATAGCCTTATAAGCAGCATTCGACTTGGGCGCCAGCGCCAGATGCACAGCCGCCTGTGACAGCACAATCCGAGCTTCGGGCATCCCAATAAAAGAAACTGCCTGCATCGCCGCGACCGCGGTTTGAAGCGATGTGGGATCAGCCATACCGATGTCTTCGGACGCTGAAATAACCAGGCGCCGGGCGATGAAGCGCGGATCCTCACCGGCAGCGATCATGCGGGCGAGATAGTGCAGCGCAGCGTTGACGTCCGAACCTCGAATCGACTTAATCAGCGCGCTGGCAACGTCATAGTGCTGATCCCCAGCTCGGTCATAGCGCACCGCAGCCACATCGGCGGCGCGCTCCACATCCTCCACGGTAATCGCAACGGGCTCAGACGCCCCCTCGCCAGTAAAATCTCCTGAAAGCACCGAACCCGCCGCTGCTTCTAGTACGGTCAGCGCCCGCCGCGCGTCTCCCGAAGCCATCCGCACCAGGTGATCCAGCGCTTCTGAAGTCAATTCCACCTTCCCCGCCAAGCCGCGCTCATCTGTTACTGCACGGTTAAGCAGGTCGGTTATGTCGTCGTCCTCAAGCGGATGCAACGTGAGTAATAGCGAACGCGACAGCAACGGCGCAACCACGGTGAATGACGGGTTTTCAGTCGTGGCCGCGATGAGTGTGACCCAGCGATTTTCAACGCTGGGCAACAGCGCGTCTTGTTGCGTGCGCGAAAACCGGTGGACCTCATCGACGAACAACACAGTTTCGGCCCCGCCCGTTGCCAGGTGACGCCGGGCGTCCTCGACGACTGCGCGCACGTCCTTAACTCCCGCAGTGACGGCTGAAAGCTCGACAAAACGGCGATCTGCCGCGCGCGCAACTAAATACGCAAGGGTTGTCTTTCCCGTTCCCGGCGGCCCCCACAACACCACCGACGCCGGTCCGGCAGGAGAACCGGATTCCTGGGCCGCAACCAAGCGATGCAGCGGCGAACCGGGCGTCAAAAGATGCTGTTGGCCCACAATCTCGTCAAGACTGGCCGGGCGCATCCGTACCGCCAAAGGCGCGTGCGCGAATAGATCGGCACGTCCCCCAACACCGCCGGCCTCCGGCACCGGATTCGTTGCCGCATCAAACAAGTCCATGCCATTAGCCTAGGCCGCCCGGGCCAAGCGTTAAAACGCGGTGAAGTGTGGAATCCTTTAGATGTGATGCGTTCGCTTGGCCAGCACATTTCACGCCGTCCTCGCCTCATCGCCCTCGTGTGGGTCGCCGCCACCGTGCTTGCGTTTGCAATTGCGCTGGGGGGCGTGGGAGGAGACGGGCTTTTTGCACGCCTTTCTGGCGGAGTTCCGCCAATTCCGGGTGCCGAATCGCAGGTCGCCACCGACATTATTGAAGCGGAAGCCACCGAGGGGCCAGCCATTACCTTGGCGACCCACCACATTGACCCTTCCGATAATGATTTAGCGGAACTGCTAGCTAGTGTGCGCGGTGACATAGAGCAGATCCCCGGCGTGCTGTCAGTTGTGGACCCCACCGCCCTACCCGAGGGTGTGGAAAACCCAGTTGGCGAGCCCCTTCTTGCCGCCGATGGCACCGGGCTGCTGCTCATCGCCACGACGAGCGCCCACCTCGATGCCGATGCATCCACCGAAACGATTGAACAGGTCGCCAAGCGCCTGCACGCGGCGGAAAAAGAAATTATCACCCTGGCGCCCGACGCTGAAACCCACGTCGGCGGCTCCAGCCTCATCGCCGACGACATCATCAACCAAATCAAAACCGACCTAATCCGCAGCGAAGCCATCGCCCTGCCACTCAGCCTGGTGATCATGCTCGTGGTTTTCGGTGGGTTCCTCGCCGCTGGAATGCCGCTGCTCGGCGCGCTCAGCTCGATTGCCGCCGGCTTATTCTCGATCTACGCCTTAACCCACTTCATGGACGTCGACTCCGCCGTGGTTAACGTCGCCTCCGTGCTCGGACTGGGCCTATCAATCGACTACGCCCTCCTCATCGTCTCCCGCTATCGCGAGGAGTTACGTCGGGCAATGGCGAAAATTGAGGACGACGACCCGCACCTTAAATACGCACGTGGCACTGATCCGGTGGTGCGGGAGGCACTGGCCCGAACCATGGCTTCTGCGGGACGCACAGTCAGCTTTTCCAGCCTGATTGTGGCAATTTCGCTCAGCGGTTTACTGGTCTTTACCCCGTCGATGTTGAAAGCCATATCGATCGCGTCGATGGCGGTGGTCCTCGTGGCACTGCTGACGGCGCTGACGCTGGTTCCAGCGCTACTCGCGCTTACGGGCCGGCGACTTTTGGAGCCCAGTCCAATTAGACGCATACCGGTGCTCGGACGCCTAACTGGCAGATTTGGGGATACCGCCCCGGAAGAGGGTGTGTTTTCCTCCCTTGCCAAATGGACGCAGCGCCGCCCCTGGCTGGTGATGATTGGTGCCATCGTGGTGCTCGCAGGGCTCGCTGTTCCACTCACACACCTGCAACTGCGCAACACCGCGGCGGAGATGCTGCCCACACAGTCGGAGCAGCGTGAGTTCCTTCAACTCATGACGGAGCAGTACCCGCAAGCCACGCAACCGGAAATCACTGTCGTGGCCGACACCAGCATTGAAGAGGCTGAAGGTTGGGCGGCCTCGCTGGAGAGCTTGGATAACGTAGCTGCCGTCCACCCGCCCCAAGCCCTGGGAACATACGTGGGCGTGATGTTGCAGGTAAGCCCGCAGGTAGGAGATACGGCCGCGGCTGAGCGCGACATTGTGGAAGAACTGCGCGCCGATCGGCCCGATTTTGATACGTGGGTAACAGGTACCGCGGCGCAAGAACTCGACTTCTCCCAAGCCTTAAGGGATGGCGCTCCGGCCGCGTTCTCCATAGTGATTCTGGCGACGCTAATTTTGCTCTTTTTCATGACCGGATCGGTGATTCTGCCCTTTAAGGCCCTCATTATTAACGTGTTCTCGCTGGCTGCGGCACTGGGTGTATTGGTATGGGTATTCCAAGATGGGCACTTGGAGGGTTTGCTGGGCTTCACGTCCACCGGTGGCGTGGAGACCTATGTCGTGGCCGTAGTGGTGGCGTTTGGGTTTGGGCTGGCCATGGACTATGAGGTTTTCTTACTCTCGCGTATTCAAGAAGCACATGAGGGCGCTGGAGGCTATGAGGCCGGCGTTTCAGATGACGCCGCCGTGCGAAAGGGATTACAGCGCTCGGGACGAATTATCACCGCTGCCGCGCTGATTTTGGTTGTTGTCTTCTCGGGCTTTGTCACCGGAGAACTGCAAGTGATTAAACAGGCCGGTGTCGCGCTGGCCGTAGCGATTGCGGTGGACGCCACCCTGGTACGCATGCTGCTGGTACCCGCGACCATGACGCTGCTGGGCAAATGGAACTGGTGGGCGCCGAAGAAACTGCGTAAGTTCCATTCGCGATTTGGATTCAAGCAACGCGTTGATAAATAGGCGGCGGTGCGGGGGACGCCGTTGCAGTCGCCTCCGCCGCTGCGGCTGAGCGCAACATTCGCCGCTACTTCAGAAAATCGACTACCCCCACGGCATGAAACTCTCCCCCCGGCACCTCGGGAACAAATCACACTCCCGGGCGGTTAGGATAGTTGAAAGTTGCACTATCTGGGAAGATGCACGACGACAGCGTCAACAAATGGAACCTTAAGCTCACGGACGGTGTACCCATGCAGTTCGGAATCTTCAGCGTCGGTGATGTGACGACGGACCCGACAACGGGCCGCACTCCCACCGAAACTGAGCGCATCCGCGCGATCCTTCGGATCGCACAAAAGGCCGAAGAGGTTGGACTGGATGTGTTTGCCACCGGCGAGCACCACAATCCACCGTTCGTACCGTCCTCCCCTACCACGATGCTCGGATATATCGCGGCCAAGACTGAGCGGCTTCTGCTCTCCACCGCAACGACGCTGATCACTACCAATGATCCCGTCAAGATCGCTGAAGATTACGCGATGCTCCAAGTAATTGCTGATGGCCGCGTTGATTTAATGATGGGCCGAGGCAATACCGGGCCGGTCTATCCCTGGTTTGGGCAAGACATTCGCCAAGGCATCCCACTCGCAATTGAAAACTATGCCCTGCTGCGCAAGCTCTGGGATGAAGAAGTCGTGAATTGGGAGGGCAAGTTCCGCACGCCGCTGCAGGGGTTCACGTCTACGCCCCGCCCGTTAGATGACACGCCCCCGTTCGTGTGGCACGGCTCCATCCGCAGCCCCGAAATTGCCGAGCAGGCCGCCTACTACGGTGACGGTTTCTTTGCTAATCACATCTTTTGGCCCGCTGACCATTTCAAACGGCTGATTACCTACTATCGGCGCCGGTATGAACACTACGGGCATGGCAGCGCCGATCAAGCGATCGTGGGTCTGGGCGGGCAGGTGTTTATGCGCAAGAATTCTCAAGATGCGGTGCGCGAGTTCCGACCCTATTTCGACAACGCCCCGGTCTATGGCCACGGTCCCTCACTGGAAGAGTTCACTGAACAAACACCGCTGACCGTGGGCTCACCCCAGGAAGTAATTGACCGCACGCTGACGTTCCGCGAAACCTTCGGTGATTATCAGCGGCAACTTTTCCTAATGGACCACGCGGGCCTACCGCTAAAAACGGTTCTAGAACAACTGGACTTACTTGGCGAAGAGGTCGTGCCCGTGCTGCGCAAAGAGTTTGACTCGCTGCGACCGGCACACGTACCCACCGCCCCCACGCATGAAACTCTCGTAGCGCACCGCAGGATAAGGAAGTGAAGTAAATAATGGAAAAGCGCCACATCGTCGTACTGACCGCGGGACTAAATCAGCCCTCCTCGTCCCGCATGCTGGCCGACGCGCTAGCACAATCAACCGGCGCCGCATTAGAAAAAGCCGGCGTCGAGGCGGAATTTACGACGGTTGAACTGCGCGAACACGCCCACGCCGTCACCGACATGCTCCTGACGCGTTTTCCCAGCGCAGAATTGCGTGAAGTCATGGATCAGGTCAAAGCAGCAGACGGCGTTATTGCCGTAACTCCAATTTTTACGGCCGGCCCCTCCGGAATTTTCAAGTCCTTCGTCGATCTGTTCACCACTGAGGACTTTGACGGCAAGCCCGCACTTCTGGGCGCGACCGGCGGCAGCGCGCGCCACACACTCGTGTTGGAATCAGCGATCCGCCCGCTGTTTACCTATCTACGCGCCGACCTGGCCACCACCGCGGTGTTTGCAG
>JAJYRW010000110.1 GCA_021793895.1 Actinomycetes bacterium | reverse complement strand
TGCTGCCTTCCGGCCCTGGGGGAGTTGAGCGAGATAACGCCGCACGAGGGGTCGCACCCTAGGATAACTCACGCGATGCAAAAGTGACGCCGTGGGCATGCCCGATACCCAGCGGGTCTGGCGCCGAGGCGGTCCCGGTCTGACCACTCATGAGGTGTCCCAATCTGATGCCGGAGTGCCTATTGGCCAGCAGAAAAGTCACCTAGAGAACCGGGGGCATGGGCCACAATTTAAAGCCCTGAATCCGATGGGCTAGCATGTTTCCCGCGACTGTGAGTTTCTAGCGAAATTCACTGTCGACCAGGAGGATTCGCATAGCGGCCTAGTGCGCACGCTTGGAAAGCGTGTTGGGTGAAAGCCCTCGAGGGTTCGAATCCCTCATCCTCCGCCACGGATTATTACGCCAAAGGCGCCATCGCTCGCCGGATGACGTCCAAAATCTTTGCTGCGGGTTGCGGCAGCTGGCCTGCCTCGCGGATTTGGGGGAAGTTTCCACTCGCTGCCCAAATCGCGTGTAGGGGCCGCGGTGGCGGCGCCTCAAGCCATTCCATTTCGCGCACTTTTCCGGTCCGCACCGCCTCTTGCACTGCCAGTTCGCTCAAAACGGCCGGTCCGACTCCGGCGGCAACGGCCTGCACGATGGCCGTATTGGAATCGAATTGCGCGATCGCGCTGGGCCGCTGCGGTAAAAGCTGATCCAACATCGCGCGGGTTCCCGAGCCAGGTTCACGCTCCACCAGCGCCACTTCACCCAGGCCAGCCAGTGTTATTACATTGGCCCTGGCCGCTGCGACCGGGGTTTCGCTCGGCTCATCATCCGTAGGCGAGGTGAACCTGTCAGCCTTGAGCGGCGCGGTCCCGCCATCTACAGACCCCGTGCCCTTAACAGCGCCGGGAGGCGCAATCACGACCAGCCGGTCGTGCGTCAACACTTCGCTGTGCACGGTTGCGGGCAGGTCCGGGGTTTCCACAAACCCCAGCGGCGCCTGCCCCGAAACAACATCGGCAATGACCGCCTCGGAATTGTCCACATGAAACGACACCCGCAGCTCCGGTAGCTCACGCGCGAAGGCCCCCAGCCACTGCGGAACCAGATGTTCCCCGACCGTCCGACTTGCCGCCAAGTGCAAATCCGTTGTCGCCTGGCCATCGAAACTGCGCGCCAATTTATGCAACTGGCCATACTCAGCCAGCACCGCGCGGGCCTGCCCAACAACTGCCGCGCCCTGGGACGTCAAAGTGGATCCCAGCGGCGTACGCCGCACCAGCGCATAACCAAGTTCACGTTCAATACTCGCAAGCGCCCGCGACGCCGTGGGCTGCGTCATTCCGACCACGCGCGCGGCTGCCCCCACTCCCCCGCGTTCTTCTAATTCGAGCAAAAAGCGAAGAACTCGCGGCGCTAGCAGCCGCTCTAACACGTCATCGGCGTCGCTTGAAAAACTTTGCGCATCCACATCGCGCCCGCCGGCCTGGGTGGTCATGCCTAAATTGTATGACCTGATACAAAAACCGCTCGAGCACCTTCCGCCCACGCGATACAAATGGGGTCTATGACAAAATCCTCCAACGCACCGGTTCGGGCGTCACCTTTTGCGCGGCCGTGGGCCTGGGAACGGTTTTATTAGGGACGGCGGCTCCCGGCCTCAGCCCGCTATTGATCGCCATCATCTTGGGCGCGGTTTTGCGAAACATTATTCGGCTACCCGAATCATGGGAACCGGGTATCCAGTTCGCGGCCAAGCGCATCTTGCGCTGGGGCGTGGTGCTGCTGGGCTTACAGATTTCTTTGAAGACCGTGCTGGATCTGGGACCACAAGTGCTAGTTCTGATCGTCAGCGCGGTGGGAATTACATTTTTGGGCACCTTGGGACTGGGGCGGCTTTTGAAGGTCGACTCGGAGCTAACCCTGCTGATTGCTTCCGGGTTTTCCATCTGCGGGGCCGCGGCCGTAGCTGGGGTGCAAGGAACACTACGCGCGGCGGAAGAAAAAGTTGCCGCCGCCATCGCGCTAGTCGTCTTATTTGGCACGCTAATGATTCCAACCACCGTGGCCCTCATGGCCGCGCTGGGTTTTGGCGGAGATCAAACCGGAGTCTTTATCGGGGCCACTACCCACGAGGTGGCGCAGGTTGTTGCGGCGGCCGGCATCGCCGGAGGTGGAGCGGTGCTGGCTATTGCTGTGACGGTGAAGCTGGCCCGCGTCGCGCTTTTAGCGCCCGTGGTCGCTGGAGTTGCACTGGTTCGCCAGCGCAGCGCCCCGGTGTCCGCCAATCAAAAACGCCCACCACTGCTGCCGCTTTTCGTAGTCGGTTTTATCGCGATGATGGTCGTGGCGACGCTCGACTTTGTTCCGGCCCCGGTGCTGGATGCCGCGAGCTTGGTGCAGCAGTTCTTGCTCGCCACCGCCATGTTTGCACTCGGATTGGGCGTCCATTTTAAATCGCTGAAGAAACTGGGCGCCCGCCCGTTGCTACTGGGCCTAACGAGCACTGCACTGATTATTAGCGTCGGCCTTAGCGCGTTATACCTGGGCGTTGGGGCGTAACGGGCTGGCTCTATCTAGGCAGCGGTGCGCAGGCAGCTGAAAACCCTTGACAGGACCGTCTGATGCGCGGCTAAAAATGCGCCCGCGTCCGGGGCGGCCAACAATGAAAGGCCAACACAACCTATGGCAACTCATTGAAGGGACCTGTCGTGACACACTTCACGTCATCTGAGACACACCAAAGCAGCGCATCGCCGCCTACCGTTTCGCGCTGGGCCGATGAGTTAGGAAAAAACCAAGCGCTTGACACGGTTTCCGCCCCACTGCGTCCGCTTGCCAAAATCTTCACCCACAATAGTTCGGTGCGGAATGTTTTAAAGGGCAACTTCATGGGGCACGCCCTCCACCCGCTATTGACGGACTTACCGATGGGATTTTGGATGTCGGCCCTCACCCTGGATTTTGTATCTCCCCGAGCCAGCAAGCGCGCCAGTCAGCGCCTTATCGGTTTGGGAATTTTGTCCGCACTCCCGACTGCCGCGGCCGGGCTGGTGGAGTGGAGCGAGACCGCGCCCGAAGATTCCCGCCTTGGTGCAGTGCACGCGATGGGAAATACCGCGGCTCTCGCTGCCTTCAGCGCTTCCTATCTTTGCCGCCGGCGCGGACGGGTAGGTCGAGGTCGGGTTCTCGGACTTGCCGGTGGCGCTGTTTTGGCCGTATCGGGATTTTTGGGCGGTCATTTAGCGATTGCTCGCAAGGTTGGTAGCCACACGACTTCGAACTAGTCGGAAGTCTTTACCGCCTATAACGCTCCACAAATGCGCGCATCAGGCGTGCGGGCTCAATTGGATTTGAGGCACGTAAATTAGCCACAATCCGGTCAAAGTCTTCTGGTGGAAAATAGCCGGCGTCGCGGTAAACCATGACCCGGCTGATTACGCCGTCAACGTCTAATTCTGGGTGAAACTGGGTGACATATAAGTTCTCGCGCACGCGAAACGCCTGGACGGGGCAGGCTTCAGAGGTGGCCAGTAACACGGCCTGTGGCGGCAAGATGCTGCAAGCTTCCTTGTGCCCGACCAAGCCATCGAAGCGGGCCGGCAACTGATTGAAGAGGGCATCTTTTTGGCCCGCGTCAGTTAGCCGCACCTCTACCGCGCCGGGTTCTTCACCGTACTGGCGGTCGATCGTTCCCCCTAGAAAGCCGCCCAGGATTCCGATTCCAAAGCAAGCGCCAAAAAATGGGAAATCACGATCGACAATTTCATCCAGCAGCGGCACTAATTCCGCTTCAAACCGCAATTGCACGGCCGGCTTTTCTGCTTCGGCATCGGAGGCGTTGAACGGTCCGCCGCCCAAAATAACGCCGGAATAGTCGTCTAACTTAATCGGCGGCAGGGGCTCGCTTTCCATGCGAATGGTGTGCAGTTCCCCATCACTTAGCCCTCCCGCACGCAAGAAACCCTCCCGCTCTTCCCGCGCGGCAACGTCCTCGGGCCGAGACGCGAGGAGTAAGAAAGGTTTCATGGTCTTAGATGCTAGTTGGCGCTAATCCGCAGCTAGACAGCAACTACGCGCCGCGGATGCTTTTGGGGCCCTATGCAAATTGTGGTTTCATTCTCAGCGCGAAAAAACATATGCTGGTGCCGTGATTTTTAAAGGAGTTGGCGACGGGCGCCCCTACCCCGACCATGGCTTGGAAACGAACACCCAGTGGGCCGATATACCACCGCGCCAGGTCCGCCTAGATGAACTCGTCACTACCAAAGCAACTTTAGATCTCACCTCACTGCTGGCGGAAGACTCCACATTTTATGGCGATCTCTTCGCCCATGTTGTGAGTTGGAATGGTGAGCTATACCTGGAAGACGGGCTCCATCGAGCGGTCCGCGCCGCGTTGCAACAGCGCGCTTTTTTACATGCCCGGGTATTGGAACTAGATAGTTAAGTCATCAGCGGTAGGCTCTGATGCTGTGAGCAGCCCGAACGAACCAAATAGCAGCGCATACCGCGCCCGTTCCAAGCGCAAGCAAAATCGGCGCGTGCGCCAAACAGTAATTTTTGGTTCGATTTGTGGTGCCATGCTCTTGGCGCTGCTTTTTTCTTACTCCATATATAGCGGGACCATCGACGGTCCGTTTGATATTGCATTCACCTCCGATAAGGAGGACGCGCAAGCCCCCGCACCCCCGCCGTGCCCGGGGCCGGAAGACACGCCCGTTACCTACAGCGATGTGGAATTAAATATCTACAACACGACCGACGTTTCCGGGCTTGCCGCTGCCGCGAGCGACGCATTTCACGAACGCGGATTTGAAGTTCTTGAAGTTTCCAACGAAGACATACCGGTAACAGGTACGGCCGAACTGCGCTTTGGCCCGCACGCGATCGCCGAGGCCTACACCGTTGAAGCCCAATTAGATGGCGCGCTGCTGCGGCTTGACGAAGATCGCACCGACACCGTAGTCGATGTACTACTGGGCGAAAGCTATGACGAGTTGCAGCCCACCGAAGTGATCGAACTGGTGCCCGATGAGCCACTGGACCCGCTGCCCGACTGTGTGCCGGTGACAGTTCCAGATGCGGACCCGGAAGATCCGGCTGATGAAGATGGCGGGTCAGAAGATGGCTCTGATGCAGACGCTGATGAAGAATCAAGTGATGACTCGAGCGAAGCCAGCGAGTAGTTTTTCGTTCCACCATCGCTCCCAGTCGTCGAGTTCGTGACCGGGCTAAAGTCAACGGGCGCGCCAAATGATGCTTTGCGGACCGCGCGGCGCAATACTGCCAAGATTGCTGGGCCTAAAACGAGTATCGCCACAACATTGGTGATCGCCCGGCCGGTGTCCCAACCACCGGTTGAAGTCACGAGAGTAAAGACGGTAAATCGCTTTAGATTAGCCAAAACGGAGTCCCCGGGGATGAAGGCTAAGGAGCTGTCCGCGCCGGAACTCCCGGCCATCATGGGCCAAAACCACATGTTCATTAGCGCGCCAAAAGCGTAAGCCGAAATCGCGCCGTAGGCGGCGAGCATGATGACTTCTGCCCGGCCCGTAACGCGCTTGGGCAGCAGCCCCGCCCCCAGCCCGATCCAGGCGGAGGTGAGCATTTGGAAGGGCAGCCAGGGACCAACCCCGGCCGAGATC
>JAJYRW010000109.1 GCA_021793895.1 Actinomycetes bacterium | reverse complement strand
TCCGATCTAGCGATAGGTCACAGCTGCGCTGCAGGACTTCAAGGAGTCCCACCGCGGCCTGTGGATAATTCGACTGCGCCAGGTAGTGCGGTACCTGCGCAACGAGCCCAATGGCGGGATATCCGGCCTCGGTAAGGCGCAGTTCCAAGAGTGCGGCGGCACTTCCGGGCATTTGCACGGAGTTAATCCACGGGAGTCCTTCGCCAATAAGGTCGGTTTCCGATCCGTGGGCGCCAATTACCAACGGGCGCGTGTGCGGAACGGACATGGGCACGCCATGCAGTCGCACTGTCAGTGAAACACCTAGCGCGTCGATGGCGTCTCGAATGGCATTGACGAACCGTTCCCAACCAACGTCGGGCTCCGCGCCGTGCAGCAATAAAAACGGCGTGCCGGTGGTGTCCCACACCACGTCAACGGCGAGTACCGGCTCTTCATATGACGTCCACTTGGAATCTTCGAAAGTCATCACCGGGCGCCGGGAGCGGTAGTCCACCAACAGATCGTGGTCAAACGTGATTACCCGCTCGTGGTCTAAAGACTCCAGCAGGTGCTCAGCTGCAATACGTCCGGCAGAGCCGGCATCGATAAACCCGCTCATGGCGTGTACTAGGACCAGCCCATCGGGCAACTCGGCGGCGTTCGCATTAACGGAATACAACGACTTTCCCGACAAACCCGAGATGAAGTCGTCTGCGTACTCGTTCATGGCACCTCCCTATATGAGTCCCAGATTTTCATAAATCTAGTAGTAATCCACTTCTATCCTATTAACATCGCATAAGCGCTGAACATTCCCGCTCATTGTGTCGTTCAGATGTGGCTAATTCCATCCCCACACTGGGTGGCGGTTTCGTATCTTGGCGGCCGCGGGGGATAATTCAAGGACGCAATTTTTCTGGCCCCGGTTCGCGGGCCCCAATTCCAAGGGTGGTTATGCCTGCCAATAGCGAAGATATTCGCTTTGAACAGCGCTATGTCACGACGCTGTATGACCGGCTCGATGAACTACGTGCCCACACGCGCGAACGCCTAGCCCAGGTGCGCCGGTCCGGCCCCAGCGGCTCCCCGCAAAATCGCTCGGAGCGCGATGCCTTCGCCACCCTGTATGAAGACCGGCTCGCCCAGTTGGAAAACGTGGAAGACCGCCTAGTTTTTGGTCGCCTCGATCTGGTCGATTCCCGCCAGCGCTACATCGGACGTATCGGATTACACGATGATGACCACCACCAGTTACTCACCGATTGGCGCGCCCCGGCGGCCGAACCGTTTTATCAAGCAACAGCCGCGCACCCGCAGGGCGTGGTTTTGCGCCGGCACTTAACGACGCGCGGCCGCCAAGTGACGGCTTTAGAAGATGACGTGCTCGATGTTGAAAATCTGAGCGAGTCTGCGCGTAAAAACCTTGCGGGCGAGGGGGCACTGCTTGCCGCACTCAGCGCGAGCCGTACCGGCCGCATGGCAGATATCGTCGCCACAATTCAAGCTGAACAGGATCAGATAATTCGCGCCCCGCTGGCCGGAGCGCTCGTCGTGCAGGGCGGCCCGGGCACCGGTAAGACAGCTGTTGCCCTGCATCGCGTAGCTTATTTGCTGTATTCGCATCGACGCCGCCTAGAAAACTCCGGCGTGCTGGTGATTGGCCCCAGCTCCCAGTTCCTGCGCTACATCGAAAACGTGTTGCCATCTCTGGGTGAGACCGGCGTTATGGCCACCACAATCGCTGATTTGCTGCCGCAGTTATCGGCCACCGGGACTGAAAGTGACGCCGTGGCCGAAATTAAGGGGCGCTCGCAAATGGCGCAGGTCATAAGGCGCGCCGTGCGCCAGCGTCAGCGCGTGCCCGACCAGCCCAAGTCGCTGGTAGTTGACCGCGGGAAGCTCCAGCTCTTACCCGCGGAAGTTTCCGAAGCAATTGATCGAGCACGTCGGTCCCGCAAGCCCCATAACGAGGCGCGCGTTGTTTTCGTTCAGCACATGCTCGGGAAGCTGTCCGAGCAATACGCCCGGGTACTGGATTTCGAGCCCACCATGGACGATTTACAAGACCTTGCCGAAGAGCTGCGGCAAAACCGTGACGTGCGCATCGCCCTGAACCTGTGTTGGATGCCGGTGACCGCCGAAAAGGTCGTTGAAACTCTGTGGGCAAACCCCACGCGTCTAGCAGCTGCCGCGCCAAGGCTAAACGCGGGCGAGCGTGAAATGCTCTTTCGGCCCGCCGGACAGCCCTGGACGCCAGCAGATATCCCGCTGTTGGATGAAGCCGCTGAACTGGTGGGTGATGACGATCAGGCCCGCCGCGCCCAAGAAGCACAGGAGCGCAAACGCCGGGAAGAAGAAGTGGCCTACGCCGAACAGGTGGTGGCTGCAACCGGGGTTTCACACCTGGTTTCCGCCGAGCTCCTAGCCGAGCGTTTTGGGCACGGGACTGCTCGGGCAACCGCGGCGGAAGCAGCGGCCCGGGACCGCACTTGGACGTTTGGCCACGTAGTTGTGGATGAGGCCCAGGAACTGTCCCCCATGGCCTGGCGCGCGCTTTTGCGCCGCTGCCCCACGCGCTCTTTCACCATTGTGGGCGATACCTCGCAGGCTTCAGCCGCCGCCGGAACCCGGAACTGGCGCGAGCGGCTTGAGCCCTTATTTGGTGAACATCTGCGGCTCGAAGAGTTGACGGTTAATTACCGCACGCCAGGGCGGATCATGGAGCCGGCCGTTGCGGCCGGGCGCGCCGCCGGACTGCACATCACCGCTGCCACCACCGCGCGCGAGGGTGACTATCCAGTTGAGTATGTCGCAGCTGGTGACTCGCTGGATGAGGCCGCCACCGAGGCAGTCAATTCCCGGCTCGACATGCTCGGTGATGGCCGCTTAGCAGTGATCGCCCCCGCAAGCGAAATTTTACAATTGTGGACGGCGTTAGACGCCCATCCGCGCATCGCTCCTTTGCTGGGCGCTACTGGAGCAAACGGCCTCCCACCGTCCGCGACCAGAAGCGCAGAAGCACTCGCCGATTTGCGCTCCCCCATCACAATCATCACTGCGGAACAAGCTAAGGGTCTGGAATTCGATGTGGTTGTGTTGGTTGAACCCAGCGCGATTTTGGCGCAAGCTGCGCGCGGCCCCGGTGATCTGTACGTGGCGATGAGTCGCTCCACGCAGGCCCTGACGATCGTTCACCGCGACCCACTGCCCGCGGGGCTGGCCTAAACAACCCGGCTTTGCCACCCACCCGGCGGTCCCGAAGGGCGGGGCCGTGACGAAAGCTAACGCCCCGGTGTGGGAATATTCGAACGTGAGACCGACACGCGCACTGCTACTAGAAAATCTTCACCCCCTCGCTGACACGGTGTTGGAAGCGCAAGGAATCGAAATTGAGCGCCGGTCCGGCGCCCTGGATGAAGACGAACTCATTACTGCGCTGCAGGATTTCGACCTGCTCGGGATTCGATCTAAAACCCAGGTCACGGAACGCGTCCTGCGCGGCGCACCGCACTTAAAGGCAATTGGTGCTTTTTGCATCGGTACGAATCAGATTGATTTGGATACTGCCCGGGATGTGGGCGTGGCGGTCTTTAACGCGCCGTTCTCTAACACCCGCTCTGTCGTTGAGTTGGCAATCGCGGAAATCATTGCACTTACGCGCCGCCTGACCGTGCGCGATAAAGCGCTGCACGCGGGCGTGTGGGATAAGACTGCCGAGGGCGCCCATGAGGTGCGCGGCCGCACACTGGGCATTGTGGGCTATGGCAACATCGGGTCCCAGCTCTCGGTCATCGCCGAGGCCCTGGGCATGCGCGTAATTTTCTACGATACGGCCGAGAAGCTGGCGCTAAGTAACGCCCAGCGCGCTGAGACGCTCGATGAGGTCCTCACCACGGCCGATGTCGTTACCCTGCACGTTGATGGCCGGGCGGGCAATGCCGGGATGTTCGGCGAGGAGCAGTTCTCGCAGATGAAAGACGGCTCGATTTTCATCAACCTTTCCCGCGGTTTCGTCGTGGATCTCGAATCCCTGGCTCAGCACATCACCTCGGGCCACATTGCCGGCGCGGCGGTAGACGTTTTCCCGCAGGAGCCGAAAAAGCGGGGCGAAAAGTTTGAATCCGTACTATGCGGTTTAGATAACGTGATATTGACCCCGCACGTGGGCGGTTCTACTGAAGAGGCCCAGGAAAATATCGGCCAGTTCGTTGCCACGAAACTGCGCGATTACCTCAAGTACGGCGCCACGACGCTGAGCGTAAACCTGCCCAACCTCGCGCTGCAGGCGGTGCCGGGTTCTGATCGCATCACCCATCTGCATCGCAACGTGCCAGGTGTAATGGCGCGGATGAACCAAATTTTGGCTGAGCACGGCGTGAATATTGATGGGCAGTTGCTAGCCACCGAGGGCGAAGTCGGCTACGCGGTAACCGATATAAGTTCCGGGTTAGATACGGAGACGGTCCAGAAGTTGCGGGAATTGGACGAAACGATTTTGCTGCGAGTTGTCAAATAGCAAAAGCGCTTAATGGTCAGTTCGGAGTAGGCTTTGTCTATGTATCAAGCAAATCCGGACCGTTATGACCAGATTCCCTATCGCCGGGTTGGAAACAGCGGCCTTCTTCTCCCCATAATTTCACTGGGGCTGTGGCACAACTTCGGCGATGATGTCCCCCTTGAACGCCAGCGCAGCATTTTGCGGCGCGCCTTTGATCGGGGAGTAACCCACTTTGATCTTGCAAATAACTACGGTCCTCCCCCGGGGAGTTCGGAAATTAACTTCGGACGCATCCTGCGGGAGGATTTTCACGCCTACCGTGATGAGTTAATCATTTCTTCCAAGGCCGGATATGACATGTGGCCCGGCCCCTACGGCATCGGTGGTTCGCGCAAATACCTACTCGCCAGCCTCGATCAGTCGCTGCAGCGGATGGAACTTGACTATGTCGACATCTTTTACTCCCACCGCTTTGACCCAGATACCCCACTGGAGGAAACGCTGGGCGCCCTCGATCACGCGGTGCGCTCGGGTAAAGCTCTTTATGTCGGAATTTCTTCCTACTCTGGTAAGCGCACGCAAGAGGCAGTGAAGATCTTGCAAGAGATGGGTACACCGCTGCTAATCCATCAGCCCTCGTATTCCATGATTAACCGCTGGATTGAGGACGGCGACCCCTCGCTTTTGGATGTTTTGGGCGCCGAAGCAGTGGGTTGCATCGCGTTTTCTCCGCTTGCGCAGGGATTGTTGACCCCGAAGTATCTTTCGGGAATTCCGAAGGACTCGCGGATGAGTCAGGGGAAGTCCATGTCGCAAGACATGCTCACCGACGACGTACTTGAAAGGCTGCGAGCCCTAAATTCTATTGCTGAAAAGCGGGGCCAATCGCTGGCCCAAATGGCCTTGGCCTGGGTGCTGCGCGATGAACGCGTCACCTCAGCACTGATTGGCGCCAGCTCAGTCGAACAACTTGATCAGAACCTGGATACCACGCAAAATCTTAAGTTTTCTGACGCGGAGCTTAAAGAGATCGAAAAGTACGCTGTCGATGCTGACGTAAATATTTGGCGTCGCTCTTCTTTCGCCTAAGGCGCGCATCGATACGCATTAGGACCAGCAAAAACGGAGCAAGAGGGGCGCGGCGGGTGCCGCGCCCCTCTTTTTGTATTTACTGGCCTGCTGCTGAGCAG
>JAJYRW010000108.1 GCA_021793895.1 Actinomycetes bacterium | reverse complement strand
GCAAACCCGGTGGCGATCTGAATAGCCAGCCAACGCGCCAGGGCCGCCACCGCCTGTGGGTCGCCAAAAATGCCTACCGCGCTCCCCGATAGCGGCGCGTAAAGGGGAAGGTGCGCGGTGCCGTCCTTAATAAATCCCAAAAGCAGTTTGCGGCCGTCAAGGGAATTCCCGGTGTGACCATCAAGGGAATTTCCGGTGAATTGCCACAGGCCCACTGTCGGGATTTGGGCGTGGCGCCGACTCTGCGCCGGGTCGCACGCCTGAAGGCGAAGTGCGCGCGCTTCGGCGCTGGTGCGGGCTATTTTCTCGCGTTCGTGGGCGGCGAGTTCCTGGCCGTGCTGCGCTAATTTCGCATCGTAATCACGACGAGCGCGGCGCTTTTCCCACAGGAACTGCAAGAGCATTCCAGCTGGCGCGAGGACTGAGAAAACCAGCAAAAACGCGGTGCGAAGCACGGCGGCCATTACCAGCCCGCCCAAAGCCGATGTGCCCATCGACACCCATGGGATGCGCCGGGCGCTAGGGCGCTTGGGCGGCTCGGGTGGGTCATCGAGTTGGGGTGGCAAAGGGGCGCGGGTGTGCGGTGGGCTGAGCTGGACGACGTTGAAACCGGTGCCCGAGTCAGTTACTTCGGCGGCGTGGATGCGCGCGGGACGTAATTGCAACAGATGGGCGCCGATCTGGATGAGATCAGATTCTTGCCAAAGCACACTGCCATCCACCTGGTGCGCCGAGCCGGCATGATCGTGGAGCACAGTGCCATTTGTGGTGCGCAGATCTTGAACGCGCAGCGCGCCCGCTTCCGCTGCCACAATTAGGTGCTGGGCCGAAATGAGATCATCGTCAATCGCCAAGTCCGCGGCCCGGGATCGGCCAATGACCCGGGTTTCTTGGGGGCCAACTTTTATATACCCACCGGCGGCCGGACCAGCGATGACATCAATGAAGAACGAGCTCACGCTTGTCAGTGTGCTGGCTCATCGGGGAGGCGCGGCCCCCCGGCGCAAAAGGCTGTAGATAAGAACACCCGCGACTCGTATGTGGATCGCGACCCTCCAGTTGGATCCACGTGCGAGCCGCGGGTGCGCCAGCGTGGGAGCCGGGCTCCCAAGCAAGTCTTAGCCCTCCTTTTTGGTGCTCCTAGTCCTCGGCCAGTGCCGCGACGGGAGGTGTTTTAGTGGCCGAGCGCGCCGGCATAACTGAGGCCAACAGCCCGGCTAGCAGGGCAACGATCAGAACGAGCGCAATATCGCGCCACGGAATGGTTAGTTGTAAACCGGTGGTGGTCATTTCCCCGAAAATCACTGACGCGCCGGCAAAGCCGTAGATCAATCCGAGCACCACACCTAATAGTGCGCCCACTCCGGTGATGAGCAGTGCCTCGATCGCCAGCATGAGGCGTAAGCGGCCCCGGGTGAGACCCAGTGCGCGCAGCAGCGCGGATTCTCGGCGCCGCTCAATCACCGACAGCGAGAGGGTGTTGGCCACTCCGATGAGGGCAATGATCACCGCAACTGCCAATAAGCCAACAACAATAAGCAGCAGGGTGTCGATAATCTGCTCGAACATTCCACGTTCGACGGCCGAACCGGTAACTAGGTAGTTACTTTCGGTGTCGCTTGTGAGCTCGCTGAGCCGCTCATTTACGGAGTTGTAGGTATCGACTGCCGGGTGGGCGTCATCCGTGCTCATCCACAGCGCGTGAATTTCGGCGTCACCGGCAATCTCTTCGAAGTCCTGGTCGTTGAGTAACAGGCCCTGTTGCGTGTAGTGGGTGGTTCCAACGACCTCCAAAGTAACGTCGCCATCCGGGCCGGAGACGATGATTGTTTCAGCCGGATCTTCGCTCCACATAGCCAATTCGTTACCGGAATTGTTGCCAACCAAAACCTCACCGCGAGCAACGGGAAGGCTGCCGTCATTTGCAACGACATCCGCCGCCGCCTGATCAACACCCGTGGCGCTCATCGAGGTGGATTGGATGATCCCGCCTCCGCCAGTGATCTCCACATCTACCGGCGCGGTGGGCAACTCCGCTACGGATTCGATACCCGTTAACTTCGCCATTTCCGGTGCGATTCGCCCATCGATTACCGGGGAGTTGTGAACGGTTTGCCCGATCGCAACGTCGACGGGGAATTGGTCGATTAGCGCGCTGTTGAGCGTCGTGCGGGCGATCGCTGCGCCCGTGCTCATCATGGTCACCAGCGTGACCCCAATGAGGAGCGCGGTAGCGGTTGCGGCTGTTCGGCGCGGGTTGCGCACGGTGTTGGCCGTTGCAATTTTTGAAGTAGCACCGGTCATCCGCCCCAGCAGGCCGCCGAAAAAGCCCACGACCTTCGGGATCACAAATACCCCACCGATGATGACGCCGATAAAGGATGCCATTCCGCCCAATACGGCAACGAAAAAGCCCAGCAGCGGTTCTTGCTTCGCCAGCACCACACCCAATACGAGCAGCGCGCCGCCACCAATCATGCCCAGCAAAGAGATCACTAAGCGGAACCGACCGGCCTTGGAGCGTACTTCTGGCGATGAGGCCGGGCGCAGCGCCGCTAAAGGAGCAACCCGGGTGGCTGCCCGGGCCGGACCGAGCGCCGCCAGCAGCGTCACGATCGTTCCCGTCAAAATCGGCACCAGGATGTTCACCGGCGAAAGCGTGATCGCCTCGGGCAGGGGTACGCCGATGTCTTGGCGCGAAAGGATAGTTAATGTCCCCTGGATTAGTGCCGCGCCCAATGCCAGGCCGGATACCGAGGCGATGAGCCCCAATATGAACGACTCCAGTGTGATGGAACGCGAAACTTGCGACTTCGTAGCACCCACACACCGCAAAAGCGCTAATTGCCGGGTGCGCTGGGCAACTAGAACTTGGAATGTATTGGTAATTACCAAGCCCGCAACAAACAGCGCCACCACGGCAAAGGCCAAAACTACGACCAAGAGGATGTTGGTATCGCCAGTTACCTCGGCGGTGGCCGCTTCAACTTGCTCCGATGCGGTGCGCACGATGACGCCGTCATCCTCGCTGGCGAAGCGCTGGGAAATCTCCTGCTTGACGTCAGCAACACTCGCGTCTTCAGAAACCGCAACGGTGATGTTTTCTGGCGGATAATCGGCATCTGCGCCAAGGAACTCGCTTTGCGTTTCAGGTGTTACCAGCGCGGCGCCGCCATAACTGATGTATGCGCCGTTGGGGTCTGCTGTGGAGCCGGTGACGGTTAGTGCGCGCTCCGTTTTTTCCTCGGTTGGCGCGCCGTTTTCATCTTCTGTGTAGGTGTAAATGGGAACGGTTACTTCATCGCCAATTTCGATGTGCAACCGATTCATCGTGTCGACGGGAAGCGCGATTTCATCCAGTGCGGCCGGCGCTTCCCCCGCCTCAATTGTTAAAACTTCCAGTTTTGCACTGGGAGCGGGCGTTTGAACCAGTGTGTACTCGGTTCGCCCTTCAAAACTGACCTCTTCAAAGGCGGAAACGCGACCAAAGGCAGTATCCACGCCGGGTATATCGGCGATTTCGCTCGCCATTTCACTCGTGGTCGCATGCCCCTGCACAACGATGTCGGCATCGCCTAGTTCCGCGGTGAGGGAGCGCGCCGTTGTCGCAGAAATGACCGATCCGCCAAATAGGGAGGCGGCCACGAATGCCGTGCCAATAGCAATGGCAATTCCTGCTGCAATGAGGCGTCCGGCACTGCGCCGCATTTGCGCAAGTGACACTCGCAGCATCAGATGCTCACCGTCCGGAGCGCATCGAGGCCTGCCAGGACCGAGTCAGAGGTGGGGTCCGTAATGTGCCCGGCAATTTTGCCGTCCGCCAACAACACCACCCGATCGGCATAGGCAGCAGCTGCGGGATCATGCGTAACCATGATTACGGTTTGTTCGAATTCCCGCACCGACTGGCGCAAAAATGACAGCACTTCCGCCCCGGAACGAGAGTCCAAATTACCGGTGGGTTCGTCTGCAAATACCACTTCGGGGCGGGTTAAAAGTGCGCGCGCAATCGCTACGCGCTGCTGTTGGCCCCCGGAGAGTTCCGACGGCCGGTGCGTGAGGCGATCCTTAATTCCCAGTGTTTCCACCAACTGGGCCAGCCACATGTTGTCGACTTTGCGTCCGGCCAGTTCCAACGGCAGCTCAATGTTTTGTTGCGCAGTAAACATTGGCAGCAAATTGAACGATTGGAACACAAAGCCCACCCGGTCGCGGCGCAACCGGGTGAGCGGAGCGTCGTCCAAACTCGTGATTTCGGTATCGCCCAAGAACACCTGACCGGAGGTGGCGGAATCCAGGCCCGCCAGCAGGTGCATGAGAGTGGACTTACCGGAGCCAGACGGGCCCATGATCGCCGTGAATTCCCCTGCGGCAAACTCAATATCCACGCCATCAAGCGCGGTGACAGCATTGGGGCCGGAGCCGTAGACCTTTGCCAGGCCACGAGCTACAACGGCGGGAGCGGGAGCGCTCATTTAAAAAATCCTTCCGAGGTTAAAAACGGCCTGCGGATGCCCGCATAATTTGACTGCGAATTACCCACAGTGGGCCAGTAACTAAAACACTACGAAGGATGCACCGCTTTTCGCATCAACCGCAGGGCGGAAATCCGGCGTAGTCCTGTAGGTGGACGCCGGCCCGATTCCGCTCCGCCGCAAGTCCCTTTCCGCTCCGCCGGCAGGCGCTAAATACCGCCTGGCGGCTAAGTCCCGGGCGCCAGATTGGGCGCCCGCACGAACCGCGCGCCTAAGTCCCGGGTCGCACGAGCCCGGTTTCATAGGCGATCACCACGGCCTGGACCCGATCCCGGGCCTGCAACTTCGCCAGGATCCGGCCCACATGCGTTTTGACGGTGGCGTTGGAAACAAACAGGTCCGAACCGATCTCGGTGTTCGACCGGCCGCGGGCCATTAAAATAAGAACTTCTTTCTCCCGATCGGTAAGTGAATCCAGCACCTGGGCATTCACCGGCTCCCCATCGGGAAGCACATCAGACAGATGCGCAATTAGCCGGCGCGTAGAAGAAGGCGCAATTACGGCATCGCCGGCATGGACCGTGCGGATCGCGGTAAGCATTTCTTCGGGCAGGGCATCCTTCAACAAGAACCCGGACGCTCCGGCCTTAATGGCGCGCAGCACGTACTCATCTAAATCAAAGGTGGTAAGCATGATGACGCGCGTTTCTTTCGCGTCGAGTTGCAAAATCTGCTCAGTGGCGGCAATTCCGTCCACTTCGGGCATGCGCACGTCCATCAACACCACGTCGATTCCGGCGCCGCCGGGGGCCAAAAACCCCTCGGCCAAGGTCACTGCTTCGCGCCCGTCATTGGCCTCGGCAATGACTTCCATATCGGGCTGGGAATCAATGACCATTCGAAAGCCGGCGCGCACGAGCTGTTGATCATCAACCAGCAAAATGCGGATGGGCGCTGCTACATCGGTGTTTGCCACCGAATCTCCTCTTCACTTGGTACGTATTTTTCTGGAAGTGGCAGTTCAAACTCGACCTGAAACCCACCTCCGGGCCGCGGCCCTATCGACACGGTCCCGCCGAAAAGGCCCGCCCGCTCCCGAATGCCCAGTAGTCCATGCCCCACGTGATCGCTGGCAGCGGCAGCCCCCCGCCCGTCGTCCTGAATCAATAACCGCACCGAGGTTTCTTCCCAGTTCAAACCGACCGTCACC
>JAJYRW010000107.1 GCA_021793895.1 Actinomycetes bacterium | reverse complement strand
TCATATACACAACCCCCCGCAGTCTCGGACATTCCATAGGTGTGCACGAGATTAATTCCGCGCTTGCGTGCCTGCTCGGCGATTGATCCGGGCAAGGCTGCTCCGCCGATCAGTACGGCACTGAAACGGCTGAGAATTTCGCAAGAGTCGTCGTCCTTAAGCAACCGCAAAAGCTGAGTTGGCACCAGCGAAACGTAGGTGGGCTCGTCGCGGGAAATCATGGGGCGGGCGGCGGCGTTGAACGCCTCCGCAGTGAACGTGCCCGGTGGGACGATCGCGGGCGTGGTGCCTGCCAGCACGGAGCGTACGACGACCTGCAGTCCGGCGATGTGGTGGGGCGGAAGGGCCAAAAGCCACTTACCGGGGCCGCTGAGCCGGGCATGGGTGGCATCGGCGGAAGCTTGCAGCGCATCGGCTGAAAGAGCGACGATTTTCGGCTCGCCCGACGAGCCCGAGGTGGCGATGAGTGCGGCGGCGTTTGCGGGGAGGGCGGCGAGCCACCCGCGCGGACCAAAGGGCGTCCAGTTGGCTAGAGCTGCGGGCTGTTTGCGGCCCGGTCCCAAGGGTAAAAGTGGTCCCATTCCCGCAAACGCGTCGGTGATGGCGCGCATCAAAGCCGGGACGCCATCGCGGTCAGCGGTCGGAACGGTGTGGACACCAGGGCGTAAGGTCACACCAATAGGCTAGGTGAGGGTTTAAGGTTGCCTCGAACGCAGTCCGCATCGACGCGGCGTCGACTAAGGAACCAGCCAATGAAATTGTCCAAAGCGAACCTGTGTGCCACCTTGGCGCTCGCACTCGTTTCCGGGTGCAGTGGGGAAGAGACGCCGGCACCGGCGCCGACGCCGACAAAGACGCAGGCCCCCGCGCCGGAGCCGGAGCCCGAACCCGAGGCGGACCCGGAGTATTGGCCCTTGACCGGGGTGGAAACCGACGACCTGATTGAGCGCCCGGCCGTGGCGGTGAAAATCGAGAATTCGACCGCGGCCCGACCCCAAACCGGTTTGGACACGGCCGACATGGTGTGGGAGACAATTATTGATTTCGATGTCTCCCGGCTAATTGCGGTTTACCACTCCCAACTGCCCGAAGAAATTGGTCCGATTCGGTCGGTGCGGCCGGTGGACCCGGATGTGGTTTCGGCGTTCGGGGGAGTTTTGGCGTTCTCGGGTGGGCAGCAGGGAGTGTTGAATCTCATCCACAGCAGCGCTTCGCAGCCGCTGAGTCACGATGCGGCGTCCGGTGGGTTTTATCGCGTGAAGTGGCGCCGGGCTCCGCATAATGTTTATGGCTCGCTGGAAGCCTTTTTATCGCAGGTGGATGCTGACCATGACGCTCCACCACAAGAACAGTTCCAGTTCGCTCACGAAGAAGAGGAACCCACGGCGGTCGCTGACGGTGACAAGATTGAAACCCTGACATTTAGCTTGTCGTCAATGTCGCAGCCGAGTTGGACTTGGGATGCGAATGCGAAAGCGTGGTTGCGCTCAGAAGGCCAAAGTCAGCACCTGGACCAGGATGAAAACCCGTTGCAGAGCGTGAACGTGGTGGCCGTTACTGCGCCGCACATTCCCAGCGGATTCTCCGCCCAAAATAATGCCGCGGTTCCAACTTATGACCTAGTGGGCGAGGGGGACGTGGTTGTGGCGACCGGTGGCAAGGTGCTTGAGGGCACATGGAAGAAGGAAGACCCCGATTCGCCCCTGGAGCTTCTCACCGCTGATGGTGATGAAGTTTTGCTGGCGCCGGGAAACACCTGGGTGGAGTTAGTCCCGCAGGGCAAGGGGTCGGTCAGTTACTAGGGCGGGTCGCGCTTTTGCTGGACGGTGGCTGGCGCGCTGGTTTTCCGCAGGAAATGCCGCGCTGCTCGGGAAAAGTGGCCTGTGCCCGGACGCTTCCGGTGCCCTTCCGCGGACGCTTCCGGTGCCCTTGCGCGGAAGTGGACCGTGCCCGTGCCCGGAAAAGTGCAGCCTTTTACCGCTGACAGCGTCAAAAGGCTGCACGATTCGCAGATTCCCGGTCGCCGCGGTCTAGAAACCGCGATTCAGGCGCCAGCAACTGAGCCGCAGCGGGAGGACGCGACTCTTAGCACCACGCGCCAGCGACTCCTAGTACCACGCGCCAGCGACTCAGTAGTACCAGGGAAATTGCGACCAATCGGGATCGCGTCGCTCCAAGAAGGAGTCGCGCCCCTCGACGGCCTCATCGGTCATATATGCCAGCCGCGTGGCCTCTCCCGCGAAGACCTGCTGACCGGCGAGCCCGTCATCGGCCAGATTGAAGGCGAACTTCAACATGCGAATGGCCTGCGGGGATTTGGTGGCGATGATGCGCGCATATTCGAGTGCGAGATTTTCGAGTTCCGCGTGGTCGGCAACCTCATTGACCGCGCCCCACTCATAAGCTTGCTCGGCCGAATACTCCCGCGCGAGGAAGAAAATTTCCCGCGCTCGCTTTTGTCCCACTTGGCGGGCGAGCAGCGCGGAACCGTAGCCACCATCAAACGAACCCACATTGGCATCCGTTTGCATAAACCGCGCGTGCTGCCGCGAGGCAATAGACAGATCAGCGACAACGTGTAGCGAATGGCCCCCGCCAGCTGCCCAACCGTTCACCGCAGCAATCACGACTTTGGGGCTGGTGCGAATTAGACGCTGCACCTCCAAGATGTGCAGGCGTCCAGCGCGTGTGGGATCTATGCCCTCAGCGGTCTCCGCTTCGGTATCCCCGGTGTAGCGGTAGCCATCGCGGCCCCGGATGCGCTGATCTCCACCCGAACAAAACGCCCAACCACCGTCCTTGGAGCTGGGACCGTTGCCCGTCAAAATGACCGTTCCCACATCCGAGGTCATGCGCGCATGGTCAAGTACCCGATACAGCTCATCGACCGTGTGGGGACGAAACGCGTTTCGCACCTCGGGCCGATCGAACGCGATACGAACAACTGGTAGATCGCGGGCGGTGCCGGCGCTGCGGTCCACACCCCGGTGGTACGTAATATCGGTTAAGGGGCCTAGATCAGTTATTTTGCGCCACTTCGTGGGATCGAAAGTCTCAGAAACCTGGGTGGGTAAAGAATCGCTGCTCACGGTCTTGACCTTAGCCAGGTTTGCGCCGAGCCGGAATAATGCCCGGCCGCGCGTCGGTTATCGTCACAGTTATGTTCTCTTGGATTGTGCTCATCGTTTCGGGGATGTTCGAAGCCGGTTGGGCGATCACACTTCCGAAAACTGAGATGTTCACTCGACTGTGGCCAACGGTCATATTTGCAATTTCCATGGTTATTTCAGTCGGCGGCTTGGCAGTTGCCATGCGCGAGATTCCTACCGGTCCCGGCTATGCTGTCTGGGCAGGCGTGGGAGCCGTCACCACCGCAGCGATTGGAATGCTGTGGCTGGGTGAAAACGTGAACTTGCTAAAAATCCTCTCAATTGCACTAATCATCAGCGGCATCGTGGGTTTAAGCCTCTTGGGCGAAGAGCGCGCCGATGCTCCAACTGCCTCGAGTGTGAGCGAAAGCATCTAGGCTTAAGGCCGTGACGAGCCCCAAAGCAATTGCCTACCGCATTCCAATGCGGACGCGGTTTCGCGGCATCACCGCGCGCGAAGGAATGCTTTTTGCTGGTCCTGCCGGTTGGGCAGAGTTCTCTCCATTTCTGGACTACAACGCCAAAGAGTGTGTTCCCTGGCTGCAAGCTGCTTATGAGGCTGCACAGACTGGTTTTCCCCCGGCAATACGGAAACGGATTCCGGTAAACGTCACGGTTCCGGCCGTGGGCCCTGAGCGCGCCGCTGAGATTGTGAAAAATTCCGGGGGCTGCACCACGGCCAAGGTAAAGGTCGCCGAACCGGGGCAAGACCGCGCGGCCGCCGCCAACCGCCTCGCCGCCGTGCGCGCCGCCCTGGGCCCGAGCGGAAAAATCCGCATCGACGCCAACGGTGCCTGGGATGTCCAAACTGCTGTTGCCGAAATCAAAGCCCTGGATCGCGCCGCCGGGGGGTTGGAATACGTGGAGCAACCCTGCGCCACCGTCGCAGAACTGGCTGCAGTCCGGCGCCAAGTCGCGGTCCCAATCGCGGCGGATGAGTCCATTCGCGGGGCGAGCGATCCCTTCGAGGTGACAAAACACGAGGCCGCCGACGTGGTCGTGTTAAAAGTCCAGCCCCTGGGCGGCGTGCGGGCCTGCCTGCAACTTGCGGAACAAATCGGCACCCCCGTGGTCGTTTCGTCCGCTTTAGAAACATCAGTTGGGCTCGCGGCGGGCATCGCACTGGCCGCGGCGCTTCCCGAGCTACCCTATGCCTGCGGTCTAGCCACAGCTCACCTACTAACGCAAGACATCACCCCCACCCCGCTGCTTCCCGAAAACGGCGCCATCGCCGTACGCGAGGTGACGCCCCAGCCCCAGCTGCTGGACGCCGTCCAAAATGAAGAAACGACCGCTCGATGGCAGGCGCGGTGGAGGGAAACTTCCGCACATTTGCGTAAGCCCGGCCCCGATTTTTGGGAGGACGCGTGACCAATATCAATCCGGCTACCGCCGCCGCTCGAGACCTCTTGTACGGGCTGGTGAACCTGGGCGTGCGCGACGTGGTGCTGTGTCCCGGTTCGCGCAGCGCGCCCCTGGCTTTTGCCGCGGTGGCGCTCGAGCGGGCTGGAAAACTGCGCATGCACGTGCGACACGATGAGCGGGTGGGCGCGTTCACGGCCCTGGGAGCAGCCAAATTTTCTACCGTGACGGGCGATCCACGCCCCGCAGTAGTGATCACCACATCGGGTACGGCGACCGCAAATTTGCATCCGGCAGTTTTGGAAGCCGCACATTCCCACCTCCCGCTCATCGTGTTAACCGCCGACCGGCCACACGAATTGCGTGGCGTCGGTGCGAATCAGACTACGGATCAGGTGGGGCTTTTTGGTGGGGCCGTGCGCTGGGCAGTGGATATCCCGGCTCGCGAGGTAATTGTGGACGACGACACTTCTGTCTCGTATTTTTCAAACCTTGCGGCTCGGGCTTTCGCGGCCGCTGTTGGCGCGGGCGGCGAAGCGGGCCCGGTGCACCTAAATCTGGCGCTTCGGGCACCGCTCACCCCATCGGATGCCGCGTTGGATGTGGGCCAGTGGCCGGCGCGGGCCGAGACGAAGGGCTTGACGCAGGTGTTGGTGTCTTCCAGCGGTGTGCCTTTGGACATCCCCGCCGATTCCGCCACGGTCATTCTCGCCGGAGACGGTGCCAGCCCCCGGGCCCGGGCCATTGCACAGGAGGCTAAGTGGCCGCTTTTTGCAGAACCCAGCTCCGGGGCTCGCTGCGGCCCAAATGCGATTGGGCCCTACCGGCTCATGTTGGGTGAAAACGCGCTCGCGACAGAAATTGAGCGCGTAATAGTTTTTGGCCGCCCCACCCTTTCCCGGCCCGTCCAACAACTGCTGGCTCGCTCAGACGTTGACGTGATCATCATCCACGATGGAATGAATTGGACGGATCCGCCCCGCCAAGCCCGCGCTGTTGTGCCCGACGTCCAACCCACTGGTACAACACGCTCAGATTGGCTGCCGCGATGGCAAAGGGCCGCTGGCGCTGCCCATGACGCAATTGAGGGCGAGCTGGGCACCGGTATCACCGGACCAGGCGTGGCTCAGGCCGTAATTGATGCCACACCTGCCGAACATGTGCTGTGGTTTGGGTCTTCCAATCCGGTGCGTGATGCGGACTTGGCCCGACCAAG
>JAJYRW010000106.1 GCA_021793895.1 Actinomycetes bacterium | reverse complement strand
GGTGGTGCCGTCTTCAGTTACGGTCAGCAGGCGCCCGGTTTCGGCCAGTACCCCGCCGGCGCGCGAGCCCAGCGCAATCGGCGCATCTTCATCGGTTTGCACACTGCCGAGTCGGTCAATTTCTTGCAGCCACATGTCGCCAGTTTCGGAATCAACAATCGCGACACTGCGATTTTGCAGTTGCACTTCCGCGTTACTGGGAATGGGTACTTCTATTGCAGCGGCCACAGTTGCCGTCTCGACCACTGTGGCGGTTGTGGGCTCAACCAATATGACGTCATTGCCCTCTTGGCGCACATCAAACCGGCCCGAATCCGACACTAACCCGCCATCTAATTCATCGATTCGGGGGTTGTAGCGCCCCAGCTTCAATTCGGCATTGGAGGTAAGCCACACACTGCCGTCGTTCAATTCCAACTGGGACAGGGGCACGCCCTGATTGATCAGCGCGAGCGTCGCTAATAAAACCGGCGGGCACAGGGCGGCTATGAGTTTGCCGGTTTTAGCAAATAATCGGGTTCGGGGGGCAGGAGTGGGACTCATGGGGCACACTCCGTCGCTGACACGTCGGAGGCGCGGCGGTCTTCACGCACAATGGCAACTTCAATGCACACTTCACCGCTGGGTGGCAGCGCCACGGTCACTTCGGGTTCATCAATTAGGGACTGTTCGGGAACTTCACCAGCTTCCACCACGGCCCATAAGTACTGGTCGCCCCCGCGCGGGTCCGGGTTGTCCCACGTGAAAATCACCTGATTTTCGTCGGTGGGGCTCACGCGTCCCTTTAGGTCGGTTGGCGTGGGAACGGCTGTTTTTCCCGCCGGTGGAGCCGAATTATCGAGCGCGTCAAGATCACCTTGGGCTGAGCTTCCCGAAGAGAGAGCCGCCCAAGTTATTCCGGTTACTAGTGCGAGGACAACAAGTGAGGCGATGCCAACGATCAGGGGCGCGCGGCGCCTTTTGGCGCCAGCTTGCTCCGCTGACTCCCCCGGTGGCACTGGCGTCGCACTGGGCGGGGGCCCGGGCGGGTCGCCCGATTGCCCTGCACTGGGCTGGGGCCCGGCCGCATCAACTGAAAGGATCGGGCGGACTCGCGTTTCTTGGTCCGCTTCCGGAATCGCCCGCGAGATGGTCTCATTTCCCGTGGCCATCTCAATATGCGTCATGGGCAGCGCGAGCTGGCTTTCGATGCGCTGCAGTTCCTGGGCCACCTCAAGCGGCGTCTGGAACCGATCCTGCGGGTCTTTCGCCAGTCCGCGTTCAAAAATCAATTCCAGATTCATCGGAACGCCCGCGCGCCCGGTGGCCGGTAGTGGCGAACCCTCGATGCGGCTCATTAGGTCGGCTGGACCGTTTGGGCCCTGGCGCAATTCAAACGGCGAGCGGCCGGCCACCGCGGAATAAATCGTGGCTATGAGCGAGTAAATGTCCGATCGCGGATCACCGGCTACCGGTTCAGCGCTCAAAAGTTCGGGCGGCGACCATGGAATCGAAAGTCCGATCTCGCTGTTTCCCACCTGCCCGATGGTTGCAGCGATCCCAAAGTCGGTCAGGGCCGGCCAGCCAAAGTCTGTCGTCAAAACATTGGCGGGCTTAATGTCGTAGTGCAAAATTCCCATCCGGTGTGCAGATTCCACTGCAGAGGCCAAGCGCACTCCCAGCCGCAGCGCTTCGGATAAGGGAATTTCTTCACTGCGGTACCGTGCCCCCAATCCGGGTCGCGAACACAGCTCCATCACCAAAAATGGCCGGCCATCGAGCGCGACATCCGCGTGGTGAATCGTCACGATCGCGGGATGCTGGGACAGCTGAGCCATCACATTGGCCTCATTGCGAAACCGCTCCCGCACGCCCTCATTTATTGACTGCGCATTCAAAACTTTGACAGCCACCTCGCGGGCGGGCATTTGCTGGCGATACACAAAGACATCAGCAAAACCGCCCATGCCCAAAAGGCGCACGGGTTCAAACCCCGGGATGAGCGGGGGTGAACTGGGTTCGCGCCGGTTACTCACGCTTGGCGCCCCACCACGAACGTCACACCCTCACCCAGGTCAACTACGGCCCCGGCTTCCACCGCGGTGGGTACCCCGGGCCTGAGCTGCTCGGCGACCGCTCCGGGGCGGGTAAGCAGAACCCCGTTGGTCGAGGTCAGGTCCGTTACGACAATTTCGGGGCCGTCCATGCGCACTTCGGCGTGCGTGCGGGAAATGTCGTGATTGGGACTTTCCACGGTGATCAGGCGGGGCATCTCATCGTTTTTCACGCGCGAGACCTGCGGGGCACGCCCCAGCAAAATCGGGCGGTCCAGCGCTACCGCCATGCCGGTAGACAGCACAATCTTCGGCACCACGGTCCGGTCCGCCGGGTCGACCATCGGGCTGGGCGCCGCATCGCCCTCCCACGCCGGAAGATGTTGCCGCAGCGCCACAACCTCGGAGTTCATCACGGTCATGCCGTCATGGTCTTCTTGGCTGTATTCCAAGGGTGGCTCGAGCGCCACCGCCTGTTCACTGTCCAGCCACTGACCGGCGCCCGCACGTGGCTCAGGTACCGATGGTGGTGGAGGCACCACGGAATGGGAGGCACCGGATTGGGAGCCGGGTTCGGATTCCGAATCGGCCTCTTCGTCCGCAAAGACCGGGGCGGCAGGTTCGGTTTGAGTTAGGACGGCGTCTCTCGCCTCAGCTTGATCCGGCACCGAGGCCGGGCGTTCTTGATCCCCCACCGGGGCCGGGCGTCCTTGATCCGGCGCCGCAGCTCGGCGTCCTCGGCCGACTTTTTGGACGTCACCATTGGCGGTATGCAGGTTGATAAAGATTTCGGAGGCTAAAACGACGCCCGCGGCGATCGGCAGCCGGTCCGCATTGGGCTGGTGGCCCTCTTCTTGGGGCGGATGCAGGCTGACGGAAGTGGCGTCGTCCACAATTTGTTCCAGCCAGGTGGAAACGGACGGTGCCGTGAAGCACTGCTCGCCACTGGCCCGCCCAACGGTTAATTCGATGTCGCCGCGCAGCATCAAATGAATCTGCGCGCCGTCAATTTGGGCGATCGCGAAGGCGGGAAGCCCGGCAAAGCGCCCATCGGTGATGATGACCAGTTGACTCATCAGGTCTTCGCCCTCGATCATCGAGCGCCACAGCCGCTGAATTACGGAGTCATCCGTTTCGGGTGGGAGTAGCGCGATGCAGCCGGCCGCGATAACGCCCTTCCAGGTGCCGACAGCGTATTGCGGCGTGGTCATGATTTCCTCCCGGCGCGGCGCGGGATCGTCGTGCCTTCGAGTTGTTCATCCCATAACGCGTGTTCGTGTGAAGCGGTGCCATTTGAGCGCTGCGCAACGGAACTTGCGCCCTCTTGCGTGGGTAGCAGATCAACTACCACCACGCTGACGTTATCCCGCCCACCGGCGGCCACGGCGCTGGCTACGAGGGTGTCCGCTGCTTCTTGCGCGTTCCCGCACCGCTGCAGCGTTTGCGCAATGTCAGTGTCGGCAACCTCGGTGGTCAGACCATCGGAACAAATTAAAATTCGATGCGCATTTTCTGACGGTATGAGCCAGTAATCTGGATCGGGCGCAACATGAGTGGCAACGGCGCGCGTGACCTGATGGCGCTGCGGATGGTCCGCGGCTTGCGCGTCGTCAATCACGCCGGCCTCGAGGAGTTCTTGGACCACTGAATGGTCCACGCTGATTTGTTCAAGCATTTGATCATGCCAACTATAAACGCGGGAGTCACCGATATTGAAAATCAGCCAGTAATCGGCGCCATCTTGGTTAACGACGGCCGCGCCCGCGACGGTAGAACCAGCATGGTGGGCCGTCTGCAGCGTGCTTTGCATTTCTTTGGTAGCTACCTGGAAACGCTCGTGGATCTGCGCGGGAGAAACGGCGGGTTGGCCACTGAGTGAGCCGAAAACCTCCACCACTACCTGGCTTGCGACGTCCCCGGCCTCATAGCCGCCCATCCCGTCAGCCACCAGAAAAACGGGTGGCTGCGCCAAGACCGCGTCCTCATTGATCGCCCGTACGCGCCCGCGGTCTGTTGCTATGCCCCATGTTGTGCGCAATGGTCACCTTCGTCTACTGACTTCCGACCGTAGACTATCCCGAAATTAGGCTGTGCGGTCGACTAATGCCCCAGCAAATGTGGTTAACGCGTCCCGGACGTCACCTGTGGGTAAGACGTCGAGTTCCGAAATCGCGTCCTGGGCCCACTGCTGGGCGGTCAGGCGGGCCTGCTGTAACGCCGGGTGCTGTTGCAAACCGGCAATCGCGGCTGCCAAAGCGGCGTCGTTTTCAAGATCTTCTTCCAGGAGCGCGAGTGTTTGGCGGGTGTGCTCATCGCAGTTGGGACGGCGTCCCGCGGCTTGGAGTAATAACACCGGCATGGTCGGCACCCGCTCGCGCAGATCGGTGCCCGGAGTCTTTCCAGTCGTTTCGGCATCGGAGCTTAGGTCGATGACGTCATCGGCTAGCTGGAAGGCGACGCCAATTTTCTCACCGAAGCGCACCAGCGCTTCGACGTGCTCGGCTGGAGCGCCCGCAAACAGGGCACCAAACCGGGCCGAGGCGGCAATTAGGGAGCCGGTCTTATCGGCCAGCACCCCCAGGTAGTGCTCGATTGAATCCTCATCGGATGCGGGCCCGACCGACTCTCGCAGCTGCCCCAGGCACAGGCGCTCGAAGGTTTCTGCCTGCAAGATGACCGCTTCGGGGCCGAGCTCGGCCACGATGCGTGAAGCGCGGGCGAAAAGCAGGTCGCCGGTCAGGATCGCCACCGAGTTGCCCCAGACCTGGTGCGCGGCGGGCGCACCGCGCCGCACGGGGGCTGAGTCCATGACGTCGTCGTGGTACAGCGTGGCCAGGTGCGTTAGTTCCACCACGGTTGCCGCATCCAGTACGCGCTGATTCACCCCCTGCCCCAGTTCGGCGGCCAGGAGGGTTAGCAGGGGTCGAAGCCGCTTACCGCCGGCAGTTACCAGGTGGCGCGAGGCGTCATCGGCCAGCGCGTCTGCCTGGGCTACCGCCGTGCGCAGGCGATCTTCAACAGTGGTCAGCTGGTCCCGCAGGCGCTGCGCGAATTCTTCATTCGCGATCGGTAGGGCCAGCGCACCGGTTACTGATTCTGGGATCACGGGAGGAAAGCCGCTGCGGTGTCAGTTATTTCCAGCACGCCCGAGGGGATGATGCCCAGCACTAGGGTGACGATGACCGCGGCAGCAATAGCCACCGAACTGAGCCCGTCGGAGGCTACGGCGGCCGTATTGTCATCGGCCGGTTCGGTGAAGAACATCAACACGATGATGCGCACATAGAAGAACGCGGCAGCGGCCGAGGCGAGCACACCGATGACGACCAGCCAGGCAGCCCCGCCCTGAATCGCAGCCAGGAAGACCGCGAACTTACCCGTGAATCCGGCGGTAGCCGGGATCCCCGCAAATGAGAGCAAGAACAGGGCGAACACCGAGGCCAGAACCGGGGAACGCCGTCCTAAACCAGCCCACTGGGAGATGTGATTGGCCTCTGAGGTGATCACGCCAGCCGAACTGCGCTCCCGCACCAGGGCCACGCACGCAAACGCCCCAACTGTCGAGACCCCGTAACCCGCGAGATAGAACAGCACGGCAGAAATGCTCTGCTGATTCATAGCCACCAGTGCCGTGAGCACGAAGCCGGCGTGCGCGATCGACGAGTAGGCCAGCATGCGCTTGATATCGGTTTGCACAATCGCGATTACGGTTCCCACCACCATCGTCAAAATGGCCACCGCCCACAG
>JAJYRW010000105.1 GCA_021793895.1 Actinomycetes bacterium | reverse complement strand
CGATCTCTTAGCTAAGACCGCTGCTGTTTCCGCGTCCCTACCCGCCACCTGGCGCGCCAGTGCAAAATAGCGCTGCTGGATTTCTAGCGCCGTCGCGCTTTCGCCATTTTCCAGGCGCAGCCGGTGGGTAAGCGTTAAGTCCCGGCTCACATTTCGCACTTCTGCCACCGCGTCTTTCAGCACTAGGGAGCGCAATTTCGCGTCCAGCTCGGGCTTGGGAGCCAGGTAGATTCGCTCAATCAGGTGCAGAATAGCCGCGGTGGTGCCCAGCTTTAGCCAAGTCGCTACATCGAAGGTGTTGGCGTCCCCGATGATGAGGTGGAGGCGGCGGTACTTGCGGCTGTCGGCATGGGGCTCATCGCGCGTGTTGACGATGGGGCGGCGCGCCGTGGTGTCTAAACCAACGAGGCGCTCCATATGGTCGGCGCGCTGCGACATCTGAAACCCGGGCGCCTCACTGGCCGCGCCAATCCCGACTTGGCCAGCGCCACAAAATATTTGGCGCGTGACTAAAAAGGGAATTAAACCCGCCACTAGGTCTTCAAATGGCACTTGGCGATCCACCAGGTAGTTCTCGTGGGTGCCGTAGGAGGCACCCTTGCCATCGGCGTTATTTTTATACAGCAGCGGGTGGGGTCCCGCCTCGCGCCCGGCTAGTTCGGCAACCGCCCGCCGCGCCACAATTTCGCCGGCTCGGTCCCACCGCACGCCCGCGGTGGGAGTGGTGAACTCCGGTGAGGAGTACTCCGGGTGGGCATGGTCTACATATAAGCGCCCGCCGTTTCGTAAAACTAAATTTGGGACGGCGTGTGAAATCTCATGCGTTAATTGTTCGGGCCGCGCTAACTTCTTTGGCACGTCATAACCCCGGGCATCACGCAGCGGATCTTCGCCGGAGTAATCCCACGCCGTTTTTAAGGGGCGGCCATCTGCCGCACTGGCTGCGGCGAAGGCTTCCACCACCAGGTGCGAAAGAGCCCCCGGATCAGCCTCGGGGTCATCGGGAGCAAAGACGCCAAATTCCGTTTCAATGCCCATTACCCGGTGGACGCTCATGCCGCTCTCACAGGTATTGCCCGGTACTTTCCGAAGTTTGAATCGCCTGGGGTGCCTCACGCTGTTTTTGCGAAAAGATCGTGCGAATGAACACGATTCGCTCGCCTTTTTTGCCTGACACCCGCGCCCAGTCGTCCGGATTCGTCGTGTTGGGCAGGTCTTCATTTTCGGTGAATTCCTGCAAATAAGCATTCAGCAGGTGCTCATAGCGCAGGCCGCGCGAATTATTCGACAGGAACTCTTTAATGGCCGTCTTTTTAGCGCGGTCAACAATGTTTTGGATCATCGCGCCGGAGGCAAAGTCTTTAAAGTACAGGATCTCTTTATCACCGGAGGCATAGGTGACTTCGAGGAACTGGTTACTCTCATCGACGGCGTACATGCGTTCCACTACGCGCCGGCGCATTGCGTCTAACGCGGCCGCAACTGAGCCGTGTTCGGCAATTTCGGTCTCATGCACGGGAAGATCAGGGGTGAGATATTTGCCAAATATTTCATAGGCTGATTGGGCGTCGGGACGCTCAATTTTGATTTTCACATCGAGGCGACCGGGCCGCAAAATGGCCGGGTCGATCATATCTTCACGGTTCGAGGCGCCAATGACGATGACATCATCAAGTTTCTCGACGCCGTCAATTTCACTCAGCAACTGCGGCACGATCGTGGTTTCAACATCGGAAGATACGCCGGTGCCTCGGGTGCGAAATAGTGACTCCATCTCGTCGAAGAACACGACCACGGGGTAGCCCTCAGCGGCCTTTTCCCGGGCGCGGGAAAAGATGGTCCGAATGTGGCGCTCAGTTTCGCCCACGAACTTATTTAACAGCTCCGGGCCCTTAATGTTCAGAAAATATGACCGCGCTTCGCTGGCTGCGACCTCACCATCTTGGGCGCTATCGGCCAGCGCTGCCTGGCGACTTTCCGCATAGGAACGCGCCAGTGATGAAGCCACAGCCTTAGCAACGAGCGTCTTGCCGCAACCGGGCGGACCATAAAGCAACACACCCTTTGGCGCCTTCAGGCCGTGCTCGCGATACAGGTCGGGGTGCAAGAAGGGCAATTCGACCGCATCGCGGATCTGATCAATTTGCGCGCTGAGCCCGCCAATGTCGTCATAGGTGACGTTGGGGACCTCTTCCAAAACGAGGTCTTGCACATCGGCCCGCTCAAGGCGCTCATATGCGAAGTCGCTGCGCCCGTCTACGAGCAGCGGATCACCAACGCGCAGCGTAATTTGCGCCAGCGGTTCAGCCAGATTTACCACGCGCTCATTTTCGGCGCTGGTGAGCACCACAGCGCGGTCACGGTCCAGGCGCTCTTTATACGTGACTACCTCGCCGGTATCGGTGAAGTCTTCAGCGGCAACTACCTGCAGGGCCTCATTTAAAAGGAGTGATTGTCCTCTTTGGAAACTTGTTGCATCCATACCGGGGCCCATCGCCACCCGAATTTTTCGCCCGCTTTGCAACACGTCGGCAGTTTGCTTATCTACCGAGTTGACGAAGACAGCGAAGGTGGCTGGCGGCTCACCCAGTTCATCAATTGAGGCTTGCAGTTCCACAATTTTTTCTCGGGCGGTGGCCAGCGCCTGGGCCAAACGTTCATTCCGGGCAGTAAGACGCAGGAGTTCATTATGGCGGTCATCATTGCCGCTACTTTGCGATGGCTGCGTCACTGGTCTTCGCCTCCTGCATCGCTGGCTGTGTCGTTGTCAGCGTCGGTTTGCGCCTCGTACTCGTCTGGGCTGTCGCGTTGAATTTCTCGCAGCGTGCGACGAATTTTCTTATCAGATACTGGTCTTTCACCCAGATCCTCTGGACTCCACGCTAAACCCTCGGGGTCGTGGGCGCCTTTGGCTGGGCGTCGGCGCCGCTCCACTGCGAGGTGGCCAGTTGCCATCCGCCGGGCGGTTAACAAAAATCCGGTGTGACCAATCATGCGGTGTTGGGGCCGGACGCTTAGGCCATCCAGATGCCAGCCGCGTATCAGGGATTCCCAGGCGTCGGGTTCGGTAAAACGGCCATCGGCGCGTAGCTCTTCTGCCATGCGGGAAAGCTGGGTGGCAGTAGCGACGTAGGCAATCAGCACACCACCGGGAATTAGAGCATCAGCGCTTACTTCAATGTTCTCCCACGGGGCGAGCATGTCCAACACGATGCGGTCAATCGTTCCGGCTTCCACCGCGGTGGGCAGCACATCAGCCAGGTCGCCTACTGCGGTGCGCCATGCCGGGTGGGGGCCGCCGAAGAAATTTTCTACGTTGCCCCGGGCGATCTGTTCGAAATCCGCGCGCCGCTCAACTGACAGCAGCCAGCCGTGGTCACCAATAGCGCGCAGTAATGACATTGTCAGGGCACCCGAACCCACTCCTGCTTCTACCACGCGCGCGCCGGGAAAAATATCGGCCGAGGCCACGATTTGCGCCGCGTCCTTGGGGTAGACGACTGCGGCGCCGCGCGGCATGGATAAAACATAGTCAGATAGCAACGGGCGAAAGGCCGTATAGGGCACGCCCGATTCCGTTTTAACCACGGACCCCTCGGGCGCTCCGATTAACTGGTCATGGCGTAAAAATCCGCGATGGGTGTGAAATTCCTTACCGGGCCGCAACACAATTGTGTTGTGGCGACCGCGCGCGTCAGTGAGCTGAACGCGATCACCCGCCTCAAAGGGGCCGGTCTTTGTTCGCACCGGCTGCGCGGAAGGAGTATCGTCGCCTGTTTGAAAATCACTCACGTTTGGCGAGCCTATCGCTGGCTAGCAACGAGTGCAGCCACCAGGCGCTCCATGCTCACCGCCGCGCGAACGCGCACCGGCACACCGGGCCCGGCGTGATCGACGATGACCAGACCGGGCACTTCATAGGGAAGCTGACGAATAATTGAAAGCCAGTATTCGGAATTGCCCTGGCCGCCGGTGATAATCGCCTGCGCCGGCAGTGATTGACTCACGGCCGAAAGGGGCGTGCTCACAGCCAAATTCGATGGGACCTGGCTGGCTACCTGCGGGTCCACCCAGCCGGTGACCGTCCCATCAGTGGCCTGCAGTACGCCAATTACTGCATCGGGCCGCGCGGGGCCGGCGGTGGTGCGCAGTGAACCCAAATGTGGGGGCAGGCTGGCAACGGGCTGGTCCGCGCTAAGCCCAATGGCCGGCATGAAAATCTCTTGCGGTACCGCGCTGGGGCGGGGGCGCTGGCGAACAGCCGCCCCGGTGCTCCACATGGTCGCACCCAAAATGACGCACCAAATCAAAATCAAGTAATCAAGCATTTCGCCGGCTACAGCCATCCACAGGAACGGCGCTACCGCCAGCGCTACCCCCATAATCTGTGAAATGCGACCGGTGAGGCGGTTGGCGGTGTACTGATCCTTCGTTATGGCCCAAATAAGTGCCTCTACCAGCCCGCCACCGTCCAATGGCAGCGCCGGGAAGAGATTGAGCAGCCCCACGAACAGGTTCACGAACGTCAAAACGGCCAGCAGCGCCCACAAGATTGACCATTCTTCGGGGATTTGCCACAGCAGGTAGCTAATTGCGGCCAGTACAAGGTTGCTTACGGGCCCGGCCCCGGAAATGAGGGCGCGGGTGCGCGGTGTGGGGCTGGACGAAGCCAGATGGGTCGCCCCGCCCCAAAACGTCACGTTGATTGCCGTGATGCGCAAACCGGAGCGGTGGGCCACCACCGCGTGCGCCATTTCATGAACGAGCGTCGAAAGACCAAGGATCGCAACAAGGAGGCCCGCAACTGCGTATGACCATGCCCCAAGATCGGGCCAGTTTCGCCGCGCAATCGGCGCAAACAGCATGATGAGCAAGCCGCCTAAGATGATCCACGAAGATGTGAAAACAATCGGCGCTCCCGCATAGGTTCCTACCCGCGCGCCGCGGGCTTGACCGCTGAAGCGGCCGTGATGTCGCCGACGTTTTTCCACAGTCCCCACACTAGTGTGCCGATTATTTCGCTTCCCCTCTTATGATCGATTAATGACCACCGCCCCAAACTCGCGCAGCCTTTCGCTGTCTCCATCTCGGGCGCGGGACTTTATGCAGTGCCCCCTGCTTTATCGCTTCCGCTCCATCGATGAACTACCGGAACCACCCAGTTCCGCCGCGCTGCGCGGCACGCTGGTGCACAGCGTTTTAGAAGAAATTTTTGACCTTCCCGCGGCCGTGCGTACCGTCAATCAGGCCCAAGAAATGGTGGGACCGGCTTGGAAGGAGCTGCTGGCAAAGGAGCCGGAAGCCGCGGGCCTGTTTGAATCGAGCGAAGAGCTAGAAAAGTGGCTCAAAAGCGCCGAAAAACTGGTAGCGACCTGGTTCGACTTAGAAGATCCGCAGCGGTTGGAGCCCCAAGAGCGCGAGGCCTTCGTGCAAACCACCGTCGGTTCGGGTTTAAAAATTCGCGGAATTGTTGACCGAATGGATGTGGCTGGCAATGGGGCGATCCGAGTTGTGGATTATAAAACCGGCCGCTCCCCCGCTCCCCGGTTTGAATCGGAAACCATTTTCCAAATGCGCTTTTACGCGCTGGTAATTTGGCGCACCCGCGGAGTAATTCCCGCCATGTTGCAACTGGTGTTCCTCGGTGATGGCAAGGTCTTGCGACTCGAGCCCACTAAGCAGCAATTACTGGCTACGGAGCGAAAAATCTTGGCACTGTGGGAGGCAATCGAAAGAGCTGCACGCAGCGGCGATTGGCGGCCTTCCCCCTCTCGTCTTTGTGACTGGTG
>JAJYRW010000104.1 GCA_021793895.1 Actinomycetes bacterium | reverse complement strand
CGCGATCAGCGTAGCACCGCTTCGCTGTTGCCGACTTTTACGTTTGGGCTGTTGTCTTTGTCCCGTTTGTTGCTGGGCCGCAGAAGTTTCCTTTGGTTCCGGTTCTTTCCACTTGCCTTTGCGGCGCAACCGTTCCTCATGCGCCTTTGCGGCCGCGGTGCCGGGAGCTGGCATATTCCGAATAATGAAGAACTGCTGGCCCATTGCCCACACGTTCGACGTCAGCCAGTAGATGAGCACACCAATGGGGAAATTAACGCCCGTTACCGCGAAGATACCGGGTAGGATCCACATCATCATCTTTTGCTGACGCGCCATGGGATTATCCAGCGCCTCCGCTGACATGTTCTTTGTCAGCGCCTGCCGCGAAGACATAAATGTCGCAACCGACATCAAAATAATCAGGATTACCGTGACGATCTTGACCTGAGTTTCATCCGAACTCATAAAGGTCGCCGACAGCGGAGCGCCAAAAAGCGTCGACGCTTGGGCACTCTCAGCCAGGTTCGCGTCCAAGACGCCCATCGATTTCTCTCCGGCTGCGATATCCGGCAGCGCACTGAGCACCCGGAAGAGGGAGAAGAAAATCGGCATCTGCAATAGGAGCGGCAGACATGAAGAAAAAGGATTGGTGCCGGTGCGCTTGTACAAGGCCATTTGTTCTTCGGCCATCGCTTGGCGCGATGCCGAATCGGTGCGCCCCTTGTACTTTTGTTGAATCTTCTTCATCTCGGGCTGGACCATTTGCATTCCGCGCTGTGATCGAATCTGTTTCACAAAAAGCGGAATCAACAGGGCACGGATCACCACCGTCAACCCAACGATCGAAAGTGCCCAAGTCCAACCCGAGTCATGGTCTAGCCCAATGAACGTAAAAAGGTTATGAAATTGCACCATCAACCAGGCGACCGCGATTTCGATCGGCTGGAAAATCTTCATGAAGTAGCTCCTTGTGCTAATGCGCTGGTGTTAAAAGACACGGGGCACACGATGTCTCCCCCACTTATGGAACGTGGTCGACGCCTCCGGGGTTCCATGGGTGACAGCGCAACAGTCGTCGGGTTCCAAGATAAAGCCCCCGAAATACGCCGTGCTTTTGCAGTGCCGTCAACGCATACTGCGAACAGGAGGGATAAAAGCGGCAACTCGGCCCGCGGAAAGGCGAAATCACCCGTTGATAAAAACGAATTGGGGCAATGAATATGAGCCGCGGTATTCGACGTAGCCAGCCAAGCTGTCTAGCCGTTCGTTGCTGCTTCTTCTGCGAAGCAGTGTCTGTACTCATTTCACCGGCCCTCGCGACGCAGATTTAGCAACATACCTTTTTAAACCGTGGCGAATATCGCGCTCCAACGCAGAAAAGCTCGCCCCACTTGCAGCCGGAAGCGCTCTAACTACGATGTCAGTTCCAGCGGGGATTGTAGGCATTTCCTGCGCCATAATCGCGCGAAGTCTCCGCTTTACCAGATTTCGCGTAACAGCCGATCCGACCGCTTTGGATACAACGAAACCCGCGCGCGGTACCCGGTTAGGTTCTTCGCGGCGCAGATGAAGTACCAAATGCTTCCTCCCAAACCGCGCACCTTGCCGCACCACTCGGTCAAAATCAGCCGAGCAGCGGATTCGGTGCGCAGCGGGCAGCACTACAAGGCTTAGGCAGAAAGTTGGCGACGACCCTTACGACGGCGCGCAGATAAGATCGCACGGCCGGCGCGGGTACGCATGCGTAGCCGGAAGCCATGAACCTTGGCACGACGGCGCCTATTCGGCTGAAAAGTCCGCTTACTCACGACAAATCTCCAAGTTACTTCGGGGGAAGTTATTCGAAGTTGGATCACTTCGAACTGAAAAATAATGTGCAGTTCCTGATCACAAGCGGTTGCTGAAAAAGTCTCAGCGGGCACCGTCAGATGACCTATGGATCGGCGCCCTAACGCTACGCGGTCGAGAGCTCTTAGGTCAAACTCTCGTCCTGCCGACTTTTGCGCGCCAGGCTTAGAATAAACTACTCGTTCAGGCTCCACTGTCCCCGGTATCACGCAAAACTAGGTATTATCTCGACACTGGCGGACCAAAGGTGGTACCGACACGCCAGGATCCATATGGTTTTCAACACATGATGCAATACCGGTGTTGTCCACAATCTGTGGATAACAGTGTGGAATACCTGAAATATCTGTAAAACTCAAATGGCACCCGGGCGAGAGGATAACGTGACAGTTCACAACGAGAACATCGAAGAAGTCTGGCAAAGCGCTCTCTCGCTCCTCGCCAACGATGAACAGATCACGAGCCAACAACTCGCTTTTATCCGCTTAAGCCGCGCCCTTGGTGTGTTAGATGACACGGTGCTGCTCGCCGTCCCAAATGAATTTACGAAGGATTTTCTGGAAACCCGCTCACGGGAATCAATAGTTGCTTCTCTTGCGCACGCCACCGGTACGAATTTGCGGTTCGCGGTCACCGTCGACCCCAGTATTTCCCCCACTCCGGAGCCAAACAGTCAACCAGCTTCTAAATACGACGGCGCTGGTAGAGCAAGCCTCGCAACTGATTCGACTGAGCCTGCGCCCTCAGACGATGTCAACCGCCCCGCGCCGGCCGAAGGCGAGTTAGACACCGAACCTTCAGAACCGGTCTTTGACGAAGAGCCGATCGGCCCCCGTCCCCAGCGCACCGACGGCGCGATAATTCCCACCGAATCGCGCGTCAACCCGAAATATCATTTCGACGCCTTCGTTATCGGATCGTCCAACCGCTTCGCGCACGCGGCCGCCGTGGCCGTAGCTGAGGCGCCCGCTAAGGCTTATAACCCGCTTTTCATTTATGGGCAGTCAGGGTTGGGAAAAACCCACCTCTTGCACGCGATCGGTAACTACGCCTACAGCCTGTATTCCGGCATCCGCGTGCGCTACGTAAATTCCGAAGAATTCACGAACGATTTCATTAATTCAATCCGCGATGACAAGGCGGAAGCTTTTCAGCGCCGCTACCGCGATATCGACGTATTGCTGGTCGATGACATTCAGTTCCTGCAAGGCAAAGAACAGACGATGGAAGAGTTCTTCCACACGTTCAATACGCTGCACAACGCCAATAAGCAGGTCGTAATCACATCGGATTTACCGCCCAAGCAGCTAGCCGGCTTCGAAGACCGGATGCGCTCACGTTTCGAATGGGGGCTGATCACCGATGTCCAGCCGCCAGACTTGGAAACGCGTATCGCGATCCTGCAAAAAAAGGCCGGAGCGGAAAATTTAAACGTTCCCAATGACGTTCTTTCCTATATCGCTTCGCGGATCTCGACCAACATTCGCGAACTGGAAGGCGCGCTCATCCGGGTGACCGCGTTCGCCAACCTCAATCGTCAGCACGTGGACCTGTCGCTGGCGGAAATCGTGCTGAAAGATTTAATTACGGACGACGACTCTCCCGAAATCAGCGCTACGACCGTCATGGTTCAAACAGCTGATTATTTCGGGCTAACTATCGATGACCTGTGCGGAGCTTCTCGCTCGCGAGTCTTGGTCAACGCCCGGCAAATTGCGATGTATCTGTGTCGCGAACTAACGGAGATGTCGCTTCCTAAGATCGGCCAACAATTCGGTGGACGAGATCACACCACGGTGATGCATGCCGATCGGAAGATTCGCCAGTTGATGGCTGAGCGACGTTCGATTTACAACCAGGTCACCGAGCTGACAAACCGGATAAAACAAAACACCCGGTCTTAAAGTCGCGCTCCATCCCTTCCCCAGTCCACCTATTCCCCGGCCGCGCCTAATACACACCTGTGGATAACTATGTGCATAACTTCTTATTCCGGTGGAGACTTATCCACATTTCGTGGACAAAACCGGGAAAATCCGTGGATAGCGAAAGTGGACAAATCCGCCATCCACCGCCAAAAGATGCCGTCCACGGACCATGCACAGCACCGTACACATCGCCAGCAGGGCGCTGACCTGCAAGAACGGCAGTTATCCACAGTATCCACAACCCCTACTACTGCTACGGAACTTTAAATGACATGTTTTATCCCCAACCCGCTTTTAGGCCCAAAGCGTGTGCCCAATGCCAAGCCATGCTCGCCAGCACTACATCAGCGCTGACATGATCCTGACATGAATGGGCACTAACCGAAGTCAAAAGCGGTTAACAAACTTTTCGCCTGACCGGCTACGCTTTAACAATCGTTCACCTATATCGTGTATCCAACTATTCCTTGAGCCAGCACCCCATACGTTGTCTCTTTACTACGCGTCGAAAGGGACTGTGACACCGTGAAGTTCACCGTTGAGCGTGATGTTTTATCCGAAGCAGTCACCTGGACCGCCCGGACTCTTCCCCAAAGGCCTCCGGTTCCGGTCCTATCTGGAATCGTGATTGAAGCAGCCGACGACGGTGCACTAACGCTTTCCTCATTTGACTATGACGTCTCCTCCCGCCGGAAAATTACGGCAGATGTCGAAAGTGGTGGGAAAGTAATCGTTTCGGGGCGGCTCCTGGCTGATATTTCCAAGGCGTTGCCCGATCGCCCCGTCGAATTTCAGCTCGAGGGTACAAAGGTCGTGCTCACGTGCGGAGCGTCACGATTTACGCTGTTAACAATGCCGGTTGATGAGTACCCGGCACTGCCGCAGATGCCCGAAACTTCAGGCAAAATCTCGCAAGAAGAATTCGAATCCGCTGTTGCTCAGGTTTCAATTGCTGCCAGCCGTGATGAAACCCTGCCCCTCCTTACGGGCGTGCTGATTGAGATTCAGGGCGAAAAAATCACGCTCTTGGCCACCGACCGGTACCGGTTAGCGATGCGCGAATTGGTGTGGCAACCAGCCCAGCCAGATATCGAAGCCCAAGCCCTCCTGCGGGCTCGCACGCTAATCGATGTATCGAAATCCCTGGGCAGCGCCGATGAAGCAGTAATTGCCCTTTCGGATGCGGGCGTGGCCGGACTCATCGGTTTTGAATCTGATGGCCGGCGCACTACCTCGCTGCTCACCGATGGCGACTACCCACCTGTGCGGCGGCTTTTCCCGGAAGAAACGCCGATCCACGCAGTGGTTAATACTGCGATTTTGACCGCTGCCGTGCGCCGCGTTGCCCTGGTAGCCGAGCGAAACACCCCAGTGAAATTGGCGTTTTCCGAAGGTCAAGTCGTCCTCGAAGCCGGGCAAGGTGATGACGCCCAGGCTTCCGAAGCAATCGAAGCAACGCTCGTTGGTGAACCAATCACCACCGCGTTTAATCCCCAGTTCCTGCTCGATGGTTTAGGCGCAGTCAACACCGACTTTGTGCGCCTGTCTTTCACGCAGCCGATGAAACCAGCAGTGTTGACCGGACAAGAATCACTCGAGGGCGAAATTGAAGATCACTATCGCTACCTCTTAATGCCGATTCGCTTTGGTAATTAGCCGATGTCAGCCAGCTGTGCTGTAGTGGAGAGACGCTAAAACACAACAAAAATCGCTTGGTTCGGCTGGGAGGTCACGATGCAATTAGGAATTGTCGGCCTAGGAAAAATGGGCTTCAACATGCGCGCTCGCATCCGGGCCGCCGACATCGAAGTCATCGGTTATGACCCCAATCCAGAAGTAAGCGACGTCGGATCCCTCCAAGAACTTGTCGCAGCGCTTGACGCCCCCCGTCACGTCTGGGTGATGGTGCCAGCCGGCCAGGTAACGGAGGGAGTAATCAACGAGCTCAGCGAACTACTCACCAGCGGCGATTTGATTGTGGACGGCGGCAACTCCCGCTATACCGAAGACGCCACCCATGCGCAGCTACTGCAAAAGAACGGCATTCAGTACGTGGA
>JAJYRW010000103.1 GCA_021793895.1 Actinomycetes bacterium | reverse complement strand
CTCGGAAAAAATTCTGGAAGAAGCCACCGGCGGGGACGTTGACATCAACATCGACGCCGAGAGCGGGGAAGCGGCAATCTCCGTCGATACCGAAGACGGCAGTTTCGCGTTAGGGGCAGGAACATTCACTGAAGGCTGGCCGGATGGACTGGTCTACCCCGATGACTATCAGATTGTGTCTTCAATTCGGTCTTCCACCGAAGATGGCGTGGCGCTGACCACCATTCTCGGCACAGACGAAGATTACGATTCACTCGTTGCAGGTCTGCTTGCCGCCTACGAATCTGATCCGCGCTTCACCCAGCGCGATGAGCCCCAAGACATGAAACTGGGCGAGCTGCGAACCACTAGCGTGTATTACGAGGGATCAGACTTCGATTTGATGCTCATGCTTTCGCAGACTCCGGAGACCGAAATGCCCTGCAGCATCACCTATATCGTGTCGCTGCCTAACTAGCGCACCTTGCTGAATCGGGCTTAATCGATCTGAACCGCCTGCGCCGAACACCGGCAGCGCTTCCCAAGCTGCCCACCTATCCCTCGCAAGTCGTATCAGCGGGAGGCATCTGGCCGTTGATTAAATAGTCGTCTACTGCGGCAGCGATGCACGTGTTCCCGTTGCCGTAGGCAGTGTGGCCATCGCCATCAAAGGTCAGCAGCGTGCTGTTTTCTAACTGCTCGTCCATCGCAACGGCCCACTCATATGGCGTGGCCGGGTCCCGCGTTGTACCGATAACCAAAATTTCATCCGATCCCGCGGCCGCAATCGGGGCCGGAGTGCGTTTAGCGTCATAGGGCCATTGGGCACATGAGGCACCGCCGTAGGCCAAAACCGGTCCAAAGAACGGCGAAATTTCCTCTAGTTCCGCCGCGTCTTTCCGCATCGCATCCACATCGGGATCGGGACTGTAATCCAGGCAGTTGATTGCCGTAAACGCCTCAGTTCCGGGTATGTAGGTGCCGTCTTCCTCCCGGTCGGCTGATAAGTCGGCAAACGATAGCAACATGGCACCATCGCGCTCGCGCATCGCCGCACCCAGTGCCATGGTGAGCATGGGCCAAGAATCACGGGAATAGAGCGTGACAATCAGCCCGGACATCGCAAACTCGCCATTTAGATCGCGAGCACTATCGTGCGTTGGAAGCGGATGATCATTTAGGTCCTCGAAAAATTCCTGCAGCTCATCAAGCGCTGAATCCACCGAGCCTGAAAGCGGGCATGCTTCGCGATCCAAGCAGTACTCCAAATACGCCCGCATCGCCCGATCGAAACCGCGGGCTTGCCCCGCGCCAACACCCTCGTAGTTCAAACTCGGGTCCAATGCGCCATCAAATACCACGCGCCCGATCCGCTCCGGGAACAACTCTGCATACGTCGCACCCAGGAATGTTCCGTAGGAGTACCCAACGTAGTTGAGTTTTTCATCCCCCACGGCGGACCGAATAATGTCCATGTCACTTGCGGAGCTGACCGTGTCTATGAACTCCAGTCCCGGGCCGGTATTTTCTTCACACTTTGCCGCATACTCGCCAGCCTCCTTGATGAAGGCTTGCATTCCGGCATCGGTATCCAGGTCAAAGGTCAGCGCGCGACGCTCATCGCGCTCGGTATCGGTCAGGCAGGAAACTGCCGGCTCAGATTCCCCCACGCCCCGCGGGTCAAAGCCAATCACGTCATAGTGCTCCATCACGTCGGCCGAAAAATACAGGCCAATTGAATCGAGCATGGTCAATCCGGAACCGCCCGGCCCGCCGGGGTTCAGTAGCAGCGACCCCAGCCGTTTATCCGGATCCGTCGCCGCGCGCCGCCCCAGCGCGAGCGTGAAAACGTCATCTTCCGGATTGTCATAATCCATCGGCACTTCCAGCGTGCCGCACTCATAATTCTTTCCGCAGTCCTCCCACTCAATGACTGCGTTGTAATAGTTCGCCAGTTCCGCCGGCGCGTCCTCGTCGGTGGGCGCGCTTGGCCCACTCGGTTCGCTGGTGGCGTTGGAGTCTTTCAGCTCATCAGCCGGATACTTGTCCGTCACCTCAGTGGGGCCAATGCAGGCCGACAAGATTAAGGACGTCGCCGCGACCCCTGCCAGCCATCGCCATCTTTTCGCGGACTTCTTAGGCGGGGGTTGAGATTCACTGCGGGCGAGGTAGGTGGCTTGGGGCGTAGTCACGTAAATAACCTATATCGATTCGAGATTTTATTAAGCAGCACGCTGCGGGCGGACGGCAATGAGCATTGCTTCTAACGCTAAAAGAGGCGTCACGTTGGCGGCCAATCGCTCCCGCGCGATGCCAATGGCGTCCATACAATCAACTGTGCCTGCAGTGCTGCGCTCCCGGGCCATTTGGGAAACCAGGTCAGCGTGCGCCGTGTTAATCAGGGGCACATCAGCTCCCAACTGGGTGAGCAATACGTCCCGGTAGAGCGACAACAGGTCCGTCATCATGCGATCAAGCACGTCGCGCTGGGCACGGGTGGCGCGGCGTTTTTGGTTCTCTTCGAGTTGGCGCACCTGGGCCCGCAGCGCCGGGGGCAGCCGGCCACCATTATCGAGGCCCAGGCTGCGCAGCAGCGCCTGCTTTTCCGTAGCGTCCCGCTCTTCCGTCATGGCTGCGGCCTCAGTGGCGGACAGTTCAACCAGTTCCGAAGCGGCCAGTACCGCATCACCCACCCCGCGCAGTTTTGCCGCCAGCTGCAACACCGATGAGCGGCGATCACGAGCTTTTGGGTCGCGGGCCAGGCGGCGCGCCAACCCGATGTGGTGCTGGGAGGCCCGGGCCGCTTCCAGTGCCGCGGCGTGGGGCAAATTATCGCGGCGTACCAGTAGGTCAGCGATTTCTTCCGCCGCGGGGATCTTGAGGTTTAACGTGCGGCAGCGGGAGCGGATGGTTATGACCACGTCTTGGGGGCTGGGTGCGCATAAAATCCACACTGTCTTGGCGGGTGGTTCTTCAATTGCCTTCAATAAAACGTTCGAAGTGCGCTGAGGCATGCGGTCGGCATCTTCGATAATAATAATGCGCCACTGCCCCTCGCCCGGGCTTTGGGACGCTAGGCCCACCAGGTGGCGCACCTCGTCAATTGTGATCGTTACCCGGTCGGTAGCCAGCACGGTCACGTCGGGGTGCGATCCGTTCAGCGTCATGGTGCATCCGCCACACACTCCGCATCCCGGTGCTTCTTGGTTTTCGCACTGCAGCGCCGCCGCGAAGGCGCGGGCCGCGATGGAGCGGCCCGAGCCGGGCGGACCGGTAAGGAGCCAGGCGTGCGTCATCGAGGCAGGCGAAAGGGCCGCATCCTGCAGGATTTGCGTCACCCGCTCTTGGCCCACGACCTCGTCCCAAACGCTCACGAGTCTTCTCCCAACAACTGCGCCACCCGCGATCTGATGGCGTTTTGGATTTCACCGATTTCAGCCTGCGCGTCGGTCACTAGGTACCGCTGTGGGTCTAGCCGGGCCTGGGCTAAAAAAGACTCTCGGACCGCATCATGGAACTGTAGCGATTCCCGCTCCATCCGGTCGGGATCATCGCCTCCGCGCTGTAGTGCAACGCGCGGATCTATATCTAAAACGACTGTGAGATCGGGCCGTAAATCTCGCGTCGCCCACACGGACAATTTGCGCACATCTTCGGCGGAAAGTTCCCGCCCCTCACCTTGATAGGCGACCGAGGAATCGATGTACCGATCACAAATCACCACTGCTCCGCGTTCTAGGGCGGGACGCAGCACAGTTGCGGCGTGCTGGGCGCGGTCGGCGGCAAATAACAGGGCTTCGGTTTGCGCATCGAGATTTTCGCCATGCAAAACCAACTGCCGGATCTGCTGGCCGACCGGGGTGTCCCCCGGTTCAAAGGTGCGCACAACCTCCCGATGGGCAGTTAGATCAATCCAGGTCTCCAATAACTTGGCCTGGGTGGATTTACCGGCCCCATCACCCCCTTCGAGGGTGATGAATATCCCCTGCTTTTTCACGGCTACTCCCCGGGGTACTGCACGCCAATTTGCGCGCGAATTTCATCCAAGACAGTCATGATCGCAACTGACTCATCCAGTCCCATCAGGGGACTTTCCTTTTCACCTGCACTAACGCGGCGCGCAACTTCGGCGGCTTGGAAGTGCAAACCATGGGTCAAAGGCTGCTGGAACTGCATGACAGTGCCGTTCAAGCGGCGCAGCGTGAAGCTCGTAGGTGCATAAAACATGTCGTCAATGTCGATGCGTCCGGCCGTTCCGGCGATCGAGGCACTGGCATCGGTGCGCGACCACAGCGTGGTTGATAAGTCCGCATGCGCGGGTGAGTCATAGGTGAAAATCATCGAAACTTGACCATCCACGCCGGTTTGCGTCTGGGAACCCACGGCGTGGACGCGGCTGGGGGTTCCTAAAATATTATGCGCAAAAGAAACTGGGTAGATTCCCAAGTCCAGCAGCGCCCCACCTGCCAGTTGCGGGTTATAGAGCCGATGTTCGGGCTTATAGGGAAAGAATTGCCCGTGGTCGGCGCGCAGGCTAATAATGTCGCCCACCGCGCCATCATTAATTAGTTGCCGCAGCGCCACCATGTGCGGCAAAAAGCGCGTCCACATCGCTTCCATGCAAAAAACGCCTTTTTCGCGCGCCGCCGTAACTATCTCGCGAGCTTCGGCCGCATTTCGCGTAAAAGACTTTTCAACCAGCACGTGCTTGCCGGCCGCGATGGCGAGCAGTGCTTGCTCGCGGTGATGGGAATGGGGCGTGGCGACGTAGATGACATCCACGTCCGGGTCGGCAACTAGACCATCGTAGGAGTTATAAGTTGTGGGAATTTCCCACTTACTGGCAAATGCGCGGGCCCGCTCGACGCTGCGCGAGCCCACTGCCACCACTTGCTGGGCAGTTTCCGCCTGCAAAGCGGCCACAAATCGGTCGGAAATCCAGCCCGGTCCCAACACTCCCCAGCGCAGTGCCGGAGCCAAACGCGGATCTTCCGTCCAACTCATGATTACTCCTGGGACTTTTTCGCAGTGCTCTTCTTCGCCGCCGTCTTCTTGGCCGCGGTTTTCTTAGTCGCCGACTTCTTCGCAGTGGTCTTCTTCGCGCTGCGCTTCTTCGCCGGGCCCCGTGCGCGCCGCTCGGCCAGCAAGTCCGAGGCCCGCTCCACCGTCACGCTTTCCACCGCGTCTTCCTTCCGCAAGGTGGCATTTACTTCCCCATCGGTTACGTAGGGGCCAAAGCGGCCGTCTTTGACAACCACTGGTTTGCCGGTGACCGGGTCATCCCCCAGTTCACGCAGCGCGGTGCTGGTGCGGGCACCGCGCCCGCGCTTGGGCTGGGCGTATATCGCAAGCGCCTGTTCCAGGGTGATGTCGAAGATTTCTTCTTCCGTGGTCAGCGATCGCGAATCGGTGCCCTTTTTCAGGTAGGGCCCATAGCGCCCGTTTTGTGCGGTGATTTTTTCGCCCGACTCCGGGTCGGTGCCCACCACGCGCGGCAGCGAAAGGAGGCGCAGCGCCTCTTCCAGCGTGACCGTTTCTAATTGCATGGACTTAAAAAGGGAAGCGGTGCGCGGCTTGGGTTTTTTCGCCGCAGACTTCTTGGCCGACGCTTTCTTCGCGGGAGTTTTAGCCGTCCCGGCCTTTGTATCGTCCGCCTTGGTTCCGGTCGTTTTCTCGGCCGGGTCATCTGCCGGGATAACCTCGGACACGTATGGACCAAAGCTGCCATTTTTCGCCACAATTGTCCGGCCGGTTTCCGGGTCAACGCCCAGCTCCCGGTCCGCATCACCCGACATGGTCGCAATCAGTTCGCGCGCCTTTTCCGCAGTGAGCTCATCGGGAGCGATCGA
>JAJYRW010000102.1 GCA_021793895.1 Actinomycetes bacterium | reverse complement strand
AACGGAAAGCAAAGCCACGCACGTGGGTGCGGAAATGGACCCCAGCCACCTCTTCTGGCAGGGAATCGACCCGACCAAAGCAGTAGAGAGCCTGGGCGGTCTCGTATATAACGCCGCCGCTAAAGACACGCGTATCAACCCAATTTCGAAGGTAAACGGAAATATCGACGACAGTTTCCGACTCGTTAAAGAAGGCGAACCGGACTGGTTACCGCTCGGCGGTGACTACTCCTTGGGCGGGTGGCCCGTCAACGCATCCTGGGACTTCGTAGCAGTTGGCAAGGGCAATGACGTCAACTGGTGGCGCGGCTTCCTTCGCGCGCTGGAAGCGATCGATCCCAACATGGCGATCAACATCGAGCATGAAGACCATGAAATGGGCCAGTGGGAAGGTTTGGAATATGCGGCTAACACGCTCAAAGAGGCCGCGGGTCGTGCGTGAATAAGCGAAAAGGAAAGCAGCAATGGAGTCAATTGGAGTAGCCGTTATCGGCGCCGGAATGGCAGGGCGTTCCCACGCATTTGCCTACCGCAACGCCCAAACGGTGTTTGGAAAAGAAGCACCACCGGTGCGCCTAGTGGCCATTGCGGATCTCAATGAAGAATTCGCCCAGGCAACAGCACACCGCTACGGATTTGAAAGAGCTGAAGACTCGTGGCAAGCACTGCTCGAGGCGCCGGATGTGGACGCGGTGAGCATCGTCGTCGCTAATCATCTGCACCGGGAAATTGCCGAGGCTTTTCTAGCGGCTGGAAAGCACGTTCTGTGCGAGAAGCCCCTCGCCGACACGGTCGAGAACGCGGAGGTGATGGTGGCTGCGGCGCAGGACTCATCCGCTGTGTCCGCGTGCGGCTTTTCTTACCGTCGGGCACCGGCGGTTGCCGCAATTGCCTCAGAAATATCCAGCGGCACACTCGGTGAAATCTTGCAGTTTGATGGCAGTTACTGGTGCGACTACGCTGCCGATCCCGATAGCCCTCACAGTTGGCGCTATTCCGGGCCGCTGGGCTCTGGAGCGCTCGCGGATCTGGGAAGCCACCTGATCGATATAGCAGAAATGCTGTGCGGCCCGATTGCCGCTATATCGGGTGCGCATTTGCCCATCACGATTGCTTCACGCCCCCGGCCCCTTGGTTCGGCCCTGGGGCATGCGGGTGGAATTGAAGTTAGTTCTGAACGCGACCCGGTAACGAATGAAGACATCGCCGCATTCACGGCGGAGTTCGCCAGCGGGGCAAGCGGAACCTTCTCGATCTCGCGTATTACGCGCGGGCACGCCAACGACTTGGCCTTTTCAGTTTTTGGAAGCCGCAGCGCCGCCCGTTTCGACGTTTCGAGGCCAGCGGAATTTTCGTTTGTTGATGACACAGTTCCCGCGCGGATCAATGGGTGGCGCCGCGTAGTAATCGGCGCTGAACACCCGTACATCGCTGCCGGTCAGGCCATGCCGTTTGCCGGTGTTGGCCACGGCGTGCAAGATTTTTTCACCTATCAGGCGCGCGCTTTCCTCGACAAAATTGCAGGGCTTGACCGCTTGCCAGCTCCCGCCACCTTTGAAGACGGTCTGCGTAACTTGCGCATTCAAGAAGCAATTGCCCAAGCCGGCCACAGTGGCCAGCGACAGGAAGTGCCGCAGTGAGCGCCCCCTTGAAAATCGGGATTTTAGGGGCCTCCCGCATTGCAGCGGCTGGGATTGTTGAGCCTGCGCGGACGCTTGGTCACAAATTGCATGCAGTTGCGGCTCGCGATCGTAATCGGGCGGAAGCATTTGCAGCGCAGCACTCGGTGGCGGCAGCTTATGGCTCGTATTCGGAACTCATCAACGACCCCGAGGTGGATCTGATTTACAACGGGCTGATTAACATCGGGCACGCAAAGTGGAACATCGCCGCCTTGCAAGCGGGTAAGCACGTGCTGAGTGAAAAGCCCCTCACGGGAAATGCGCAGCGCAGTCGGGAAGTCATCGATGTCGCTCGATCGAGCGAGAAACTGCTCATTGAGGGCTTCCATTACATTCACCACCCAATTCATGAGCGCATGAAACAGATTGTGCGCTCGGGCGAATTGGGCGCAATTACGGACGTCGAAATCACCCTGGCAATTCCATCGCCGCCAGACGCTGATCCCAGGTGGGAATATGATCTGGCAGGCGGAGCCACGATGGATTTGGGTTGCTACGTGCTCGATGCGTTGCGACATTTTGGCAACTGGGTCGGTCATGAACCGCAACTAATTGAAGCGGTGCCGGAACTGCGGACCGAATATGTAGATGCCGCAATGAGTGCGCGTTTGCAGTTCGGCTCAGATATCGTCAGGCGCTGCCGCTGGGACATGAACGCATCGGAGCGGGTCATGACCTGGACCATTCGCGGCAGCACCGGAGTGGTGACCTCGCCGGCCTTCGCCGTTCCGCACATGGATGCACGGCTGCTACTGGAAAAACCAAGTGGTAAACAACAGGAAGAGTTCCCTGAAAGGACTTCCTACAGTTTCCAACTGGAACGCTTTGCCAGGCTGGTTGGGGCCGGTGCGCCCTATCCAGCCCACGATCTCGTTGGGTCTGAACAGACCGCTCAGTTAGTTGATCGAGTCTATGAGTTGGCGAAAATGCCGATCCGCCCCGGCGGCAAGGCTTATGAATAATTGATACCAATTCGAAATGTATGGACATATCCTTGACGTTCGGGTCAACTTACGTAAAACTATGACGCATGCGGGATGGAGTTCGCCATTCTCGATAGCTATTCGTAAGGACAAACGGATGGCTAGGCAGGAAATCTCAAGCAAGGAGGCTTGGAATGATTCGAAGTATTAGAACGTTAAAGGGAGGCAGGCTACGCCGCGCTGCCGCAATTGCGGCTATCCTCCCGCTGGCACTAGCAGCATGTAGCTCCGGCGGGGCAGGCGATGAGGACGACAACGGTGACGGTGGTGGCGAAGGCACATCGGAAGCCGGAGATCCAGATGGCGATCTGACAATCGCCATGGTTACCCACGAAGCCCCCGGTGACGCTTTCTGGGACCGCATTCGTGCTGGTGCTGAAGCAGCTGCTGAAGATTTGGGCGTGACCCTGCGCTATTCCAATAACCGAGAAGCTCCTGAAATGGCCACGCTGATCGATAACGCCGTTGACTCCAATGTTGACGCTTTGGCAGTAACGCTGGCATACCCGGACGCAGTATCGGGTGCTGTTACGCGCGCAATTGACGAGGGTATTCCGACAGTCGCCTTCAACTCCGGTGACGATGTATGGCAAGACATGGGCCTTGAAATGTATTTCGGTTCGAGCGAAACCGTTGCTGGTGAAGCTGTTGGTGATCGTTTGAACGAACTGGGCGCGGAAAATGTCGTTTGCTTGATCCAAGAATCGGGCGCGGTACAACTGGAAGCGCGCTGTGATGGTGCTGAAAGCACCTTCAACGGTGATTTTGAAGTTCTCTACGCGGAAGGTACAGACCTGCCCGGTCTGGAAGCATCGCTGACTTCGAAGCTGCAGTCCGACCCGAGCATCGACTACGTCGTTACGCTCGGTGCCCCATTCGCCGTTGCGGCCATGGATTCTTTGGAAAATGCTGATACGGGTGCGAACCTCGTAACCTTCGACCTCAATGAAGAGGTTGCTAAAGCGGTCCAAGACGGAGAGATCGAATTCACGGTTGACCAGCAACCCTACGTTCAGGGGTATTTGTCAGTGCTGATGCTCTACTTAAACGTCACTAACGGTAACGACCTTGGTGGTGGTGAGCAGGTACTTACCGGGCCCTCATTTGTAGATAGTGAAAATATCGACGATGTAATTGAGTACACGTCAGAGGGAACCCGTTAAAACAATTTAGTCGTGTGGTTTGGGGCTCCCGAAAGAAGTTGGCGCCCCAAACCACCCTGAACAAGGGAGTTCGCGTTGACTGTAATGTCGGAAACCGAGGTCGGTAGATCGCCGGATCCTGCCGGTAGTGAAAAGAAGAAAAGCGGCAACCTCGGGCTGCGAGTTTTTCTGGCCCGACCTGAACTCGGGTCGTTTTTGGCGGCAACAGCGCTGCTGGTCATTTTCTTAATAATTGCCCCCACTATGCGGTCGGCTAAATCGCTGTCGACCGTGCTGTATGACTCCTCAACTATTGGGATTATGGCAATTGCCGTCTGTCTGTTAATGATCGGCGGTGAGTTCGACCTTTCAGCAGGTGTCGCTGTTGTAACTTCGGCGCTTACAGTGTCAATGATCAGTTATCAGTTAAATCTGCACCTCTTTGTGGGCGCGCTTTTGGCAATGGGCGTTTCGCTCGCCATTGGCCTCTTTAACGGCTGGTTATTCGTTAAAACAAAAATACACAGCTTTTTAGTTACTTTGAGTATGTTCTTTATGTTGCGCGGTGCCAACCTCGGTATCACGAAGGCTGTCACCGGTGAGGTAGCAACCAAGAACATCTCTGAAATGGGCGGTTTCGATACGCTCCGCGCCATATTCGCTTCAAACTTCCATATCTTTGGCTTCAACATCAGGATCACGGTTGTTTGGTGGATTGTCCTTACCGTGCTTGCCATGTGGTTACTGGAGCGCACCAAGGTTGGAAACTGGATATTTGCCGCCGGTGGAGACGCTGATAGCGCCCGGGCGGTTGGTGTTCCGGTAGACAAGGTAAAAATCGGTCTGTTCATGGGCGTAGGTCTTCTCGCCTGGTTCTACGGTATGCACCGCGTCACTGCATATACCTCGGTACAAGCCGGTGAAGGTTTCGGAAACGAGCTCATCTATATCGCAGCGGCAGTTGTCGGTGGCACGCTCCTTACCGGCGGCTTCGGTTCACCGATCGGCGCCATGATCGGTGCCTTTATTTTCGGAGTAGCACGCCAGGGCATCGTCTATGCCGGTTTGGATCCGAACTGGTACTACTTCTTCCTTGGTTTTATGTTGCTATTGGCCACGATTTTTAACCTCTATGTGCGGCGGTTCGCAACCCAACGGAAGGTGAGTTAGCCATGGCAGAGATCGCTGAAACAATGAGTAATCCCGAGTCCTCGACGCCGGCCAAGAATGGGCTGCCGATTATTGAGGCTAAGGGATTGGGGAAGTATTACGGCCGCGTCCGGGCACTGGAAGGAATTGACCTGTCAGTTGCCCAGGGCGAGATCACCTGTGTGCTAGGCGATAACGGCGCCGGGAAGTCCACCCTTATTAAGATCATCTCGGGGCTACATAAGCACGATGAGGGTCAACTCAAAGTGGACGGGAAAGAGGTGGTCTTTAACTCGCCTCGTGAAGCGCTAGACATGGGAATCGCCACCGTTTACCAAGACCTGGCAATGGTTCCTCTGATGGAGGTGTGGCGAAACTTCTTCCTCGGATCAGAAATCAACAAGAAGGTCTTCCCGTTTTACCCCATGAGTGTGCGCGATATGAAGCGTATCGCTCAGGAAGAACTCGCTAAAATGGGCATTGTCCTGGACGATATGGATCAGCCAATGGGGACCCTTTCTGGCGGGCAGCGGCAATCTGTTGCTATTGCCCGCGCAGTGTATTTCGGTGCCCGGGTGCTGATTTTGGATGAGCCGACCGCCGCCCTGGGCGTAAAGCAGTCCGGTGTTGTCTTGAAATACACCAATGCAGCGCGGGAGGCCGGGCTTGGCGTAATTTTCATTACCCACAACCCGCACCACGCCTATTTAGTTGGAGACCACTTCGTGGTACTCAAACTTGGCAAGTCCCTGTTGGACGCTAAACGCGACGAGATCTCCTTAGAAACGCTCACTGGCGAAATGGCGGGCGGCGAAGAACTCGAACAGTTGGCACACGAGTTAAAGCGCTAAGAGTCCGTGTTTGAAAATAGGAAATAAATCGAG
>JAJYRW010000101.1 GCA_021793895.1 Actinomycetes bacterium | reverse complement strand
TCTCCCAATTTTCCAATCGCACCGCCCGTCAGGCGCTCGCCGCGGGCTATGACCCTAAAGAAGTTTGGTTTGCACTGTGCGACGCCGCTGACGTACCGGAAGAACTGCGCTGGGGAAAGCCCGTGCGTCAGCAGCGCAATATCTGAAAGTATCCGCGGGCACACTTGTGAAGTCTTCTTGGGCGCGTCACCCTTCCGAATCAGTCGAACGCCTGTACGATTAGTGTTGTTAACAAGGTGCGCTCGACCTGCGGAATCCACCGTCAAGGTCGCTGAACCCGATTTGTCAGAGGGTTCCCGTAGCGTCAGATATGAAAATTGATTGACGTCGACATGTGGCGTCGTTTAACAACGTTAGGTGGAAACCAATGGCTGTACCGGCAGATCGCGCTAAGGCTCTTGAAACTGCGCTTTCCCAAATTGATCGACAATTTGGAAAAGGCTCGGTTATGCGTCTGGGCGATGAACAGCGGGTGATGACTGAGGTAGTCCCCACCGGGTCAATTGCGTTAGACGTTGCTTTGGGGATTGGCGGCCTGCCGCGCGGGCGCATAGTTGAAGTTTATGGGCCAGAAAGTTCGGGTAAAACCACGGTTGCTCTGCATGCCGTAGCGAACGCCCAGCGGGCCGGTGGTGTGGCCGCGTTCATTGACGCTGAGCACGCCCTAGACCCGGAATATGCCAAGAAACTTGGTGTTGACACCGACTCTCTTTTGGTTTCACAGCCTGACACGGGTGAACAAGCGCTCGAAATTATGGACATGCTCATCCGCTCCGGCGCTTTGGACATCGTGGTAATCGACTCCGTTGCTGCGCTGGTTCCCAAGGCGGAGATCGAGGGCGAAATGGGCGATAGCCACGTCGGTTTGCAGGCCCGCTTGATGTCGCAGGCGCTGCGCAAGATCACCGGTGGGCTAAATGCTGCCGGAACCACCGCAATCTTTATTAACCAGTTGCGAGAAAAGATTGGTGTTTTCTTCGGAAGTCCGGAGACAACTACCGGGGGTAAGGCGCTGAAGTTTTACTCCTCCGTCCGCATCGACGTTCGACGGATTGAAACGCTCAAAGAAGGAACCTCCCCGGTGGGTAACCGCACGCGGGCCCGCATCGTGAAAAATAAGATGGCTCCTCCCTTTAAACAGGCCGAATTCGACATCATCTATGGCCAAGGAATATCGCGGGAAGGCAGCCTGATCGACTTGGGTGTCGAGCACGGACTCGTTCGCAAATCTGGTGCCTGGTTCACCTATGACAGCGACCAACTCGGGCAGGGGAAGGAAAACGCCCGCACTTTCTTGCGCGATAATCCCGAACTCGCTGATGAACTCGAGCGGAAAATTAAAGAGAAACTGGGCATCGGAGAGGCTGCGAAAGACGAAGCCGAAAAGTCTGAAGAAGAGGTCGCGGTTGACTTCTAAATCGGTACTACGTCCGCTTCATCCTGTGGCGAGCTAGCCCCGCCATGGAGGACTTCGAAACGAGAAAGGGCGAGGCGCCAAACGGGGAAGAATCTGCCAAGACCCAGCAAGAGTCTGAGCAATCGAGCGCTGAAGAAGCGGAACGGGCGCGGGAAATTTTATTGCGCACCTTATCCCGCGCCCCACGCAGCCGGTTTGAACTGCACCAGCGACTTGTCGAACGTGATATTAGCGCTGATATTGCAGATGAAATTCTCGATCGTTATGAAGAGCTCGGGCTGATCGATGATGCAGAATATGCCGCCATGGTGGTGCGTACCCGACATCGGGAGCGCGGCCAGGCGCGACGCGCAATAGCGCAAGAGTTGCGCCGCCGTGGCCTAAGTGACGAACACGCACAGGCCGCACTGGAGCAATTGGACGATGAAGCGGAAATGCAGCGCGCAGAAGAACTAGTTGCCCGCCGCATGGAATCAGTTCGAAGGCTGCCGCGCGAGCGGGCGCTGCAGCGGTTGGTGGGTTATTTAGGGCGGCGGGGGTATTCCACCGCGCAGGCTCTTAGTGTGATCCGCCCGGCATTAGATCAGCGCGATGATGGGATGATCTAAAGACAATAAGTCCATGTTGGAGGTGCAATGGGCGAGAGTCTGGTGATTACTGCGCTGCTCTTGGCTTGCCTCATTGCGCTTCTGTTAATTCTTGTCGCCCGGCGCGATGCGAACGAGGTGCGCCGCCGCTCCGCCGAAGAAGCCGCCGAAGTGCGCCAAGAGGCGCAAAAACAGCGAAGCGATGCCGAACAGCGCTCGGCCCAAGTGGCAAAACTTCAAGAGCGCTTTGAAGCCGACCAGGAAGCGGCCCGAGAGCGCCTGGCAGTTAAAGCAGCTGATTTATCGCAGCGCCGCGCTGAGCTCGAAACTGAACGACTTGAGTTTGAGAACCGGTTGCGGGCCGAGCTGGCCCGGATTGGCGAATTTTCAGTCTCCCAGGCGCGCGAAGAGTTAAGCGATCGCATCCAAGCAGAAATTGAACACGAAAACCGCGCCCTAATCCGCCAAGCCGAACAGGCGGCAAAGGCCGAAGCGGAACACCGGGCCACCAGGATATTGACTACTGCGATGCAGCGGCTCGCCGTGCCCACCTCGGCGCAGTCAATTGTCACGCTGGTCCAGCTCCCTTCCGAAGAAATGAAGGGCCGCATCATTGGCAAAGAGGGACGCAATATTCGCACGTTTGAAACGATCACCGGTGTCAATGTGGTTATCGATGAAACCCCAACCACCGTCCTACTTTCCTGCTTTGATCCTGAGCGGCGCGAAATTGCCCGCGACATGTTGGAAGCCCTCATCGCCGATGGCCGCATACATCCGGAGCGGATTGAAAGTGTTTTTCATGAGGCCTCGGCTCGGGCCGAGCAACGGACCCACGAGGCGGGCCAGCGCGCAGCCGATGAGGTTGGGGTAAGTGGTTTAGCTCCCGAACTTATTCAAACCCTTGGCCGCCTGCGTCTGCGTACGAGCTTTGGGCAAAACGTGCTTGCGCACATGGTAGAAAGCGCCTACCTCGCCGCGCTGATAGCGGCAGATTTGAATCTGGATGTGGAACTGGCCCGGCGCGCGGCATTCTTACACGACATCGGCAAGGCGCTAAGCCACGAAATTGAGGGAACCCACGCCCTAATCGGTGCGGACCTAGCGCGCCGGCATGGTGAGTCACATGCCGTAGTTAATGCCATTGCCGCCCATCACGACGAAGTGCCAGCTGAGACGCTGGAGGCCGTAGTGGTCCAAATTGCGGACGCGATCTCCGCCGCCCGGCCCGGAGCGCGCCGCGAAGAACTTGACCAGTATGTCGAGCGGGTTGCTCGCATTGAAAAGATCGCCGAGGATTCGCCCGGTGTGGCGCGAGCGTTTGCTATGAACGCGGGCCGCGAGGTGCGCGTTGCCGTTGAACCAGAACAGGTGGATGACGAAGCCGCAGTTGAGCTGGCTCGAACCATTGCCAAGCGAATTCAAACCGAGATGACCTACCCGGGCCAGGTCCAAGTGGTAGTCATTCGAGAGACGCGGGCCACGGCTACGGCCAGCTAGTACACACGTCGTAGGCTATGGGCTGTTATGAGTGCAACCACGATCCAGGCGCCGCGCACCTATCAGGTGCGCACCTTCGGCTGCCAAATGAATGTTCACGATTCAGAACGCTTAGCCGGCATGTTGGAGGAGGCCGGCTACGTCCGAGCCGAAGAAACGCAAATTGAACGCGGCGAAATCGACATTGTCGTCCTCAATACCTGCGCGGTACGGGAGAACGCGGATAATAAGCTCTATGGAAACTTGGGCCAACTAGCCGCGGCCAAGCGTGAACGGCCCGGAATGCAAATTGCAGTGGGGGGCTGCCTGGCACAAAAAGACCGCTCCACCATTGTGGACCGCGCCCCGTGGGTAGACGTCGTATTTGGCACCCACAACCTTGGCTCCCTACCGATACTCCTGGAGCGGGCCCGGCACAACGCCGAAGCGCAGGTGGAGATTCTGGACGCCCTAGAGACGTTCCCGTCCACCCTGCCCGCCAAGCGCGACGCCGCCTATTCGGGGTGGGTATCAATCTCGGTGGGCTGCAATAACACCTGCACATTTTGCATTGTCCCGCAATTGCGCGGAAAAGAGCGCGATCGCAAACCGGGTGACATTCTGGCGGAGGTCGAAGCGCTCGTGGCCCAGGGCGCTATTGAGGTAACGCTCCTGGGGCAAAACGTAAACAGCTACGGTGTGGGCTTTGGCGATCGGGGAGCATTCGCCAAACTGCTGCGGGCGTGCGGTGAAATTTCCGGCCTTGAGCGGGTTCGATTCACTAGCCCCCACCCAGCCGCGTTCACCGACGACGTCATCGACGCGATGGCCGAAACTCCCAACGTGATGCCCTCGCTCCACATGCCCCTCCAGTCCGGTTCTGATGCAGTTTTACGCGCGATGCGGCGGTCCTATCGGTCAAAGAAGTACCTGGGCATCCTCGATCGTGTCCGCGAGCGCATTCCCAACGCCGCCATCACCACCGATATTATTGTCGGCTTCCCGGGAGAAACTGAGGAAGACTTCCAAGACACCATGGCCGTCGTCGAAAAATCCCGCTTTGCGATGGCCTACACCTTCCAATACTCCCCGCGCCCCGGCACCCCGGCTGCGACCATGGATGACCAAATCCCACCCGAGGTGGTACAAGAGCGCTATGAGCGGCTGGTTCGGCTGCAAAATGACATTTCCGAACAGGAAAATCGCGCCCGCATTGGTACCGAGGTCGAAGTACTCATCACTCAGGGCGGGGGACGCAAAGACGATCGCACCAATCGCGTTTCGGGCCGCTCGCGCGATCATCGACTAACCCATATTTCCCTACCCGAGGACGCGCTTGGCCCCGCTCCGCTGCTTGATTCGGAAACCCGCTCCTCGCGTACGCCCCGTCCCGGCGACATTGTCAAAGCCGTAGTTACCCACGCCGCCCCCCACCACTTGGTAGCCGATTCGGCTTTAACCACTGGAGAATTTCAGTTGCGCCGCACGCGCGCCGGTGACGCCTGGGCCGCGCATGAGCGCGGCAAACTTGCCGGTCAAAGTCCAACCACGAGTGGCACAAACGGCGTGAGTTTGGGAATGCCCACCATTCGAACTTCTTAAACCTGCGCGCCGTGGCCCTCCCCATCGTTTTCCTCCCCGATACCGAGCTGGTCTTGCCGGGCAGGTCCGGACTGCAGCCGGCACTGCCGGAACTCGAAACTCGCTGCGCTGACCTGATCCAAAGCGCACTGGCCCAGATCCGCCGAAATGATAATTCCCGCCACAGAAATGACGCGCCGCCGCAAGTGGCCGTTTTCTACACCCCGCGCTCGAAGTTCAACCGCCCCTTACCGGGGTTCCATATCGCCTCTCAGCTCCTGCTGGGGGCGGGGTTTAAAGGCAAAATTTTGGACGTCGTCACTGACCTTGATCCGAAATCCGCGCCTTTTGAGGGAGCGAGCCTGTGGCTGATTATGGGAACCGGCGCCGCGACACACGGCCCGAGTGCACCGCTGGTTATCGATCCGCTTCCCGCTGCCCCTCAGCGCCCGGAAACTGCCCCTGACCGCCCCGAAACTGCCCCTCAGGGACTGGAAACTTCCAATTTGAACGCGGGAGCGCAACCAGATCCGGGCCAGATGATTGATGCGGAACTGACCAGGGTGCTCCAGGAAGGCAACTGGCGGGGATTTAAGAACATCGATTTAATGCGTAGCCAGGAAGTTGGGGCAACTCTTGCGATGGCCGGCGCCGCGGCAGCGCGGGCGTTTTCGATGATCGAAAATGGCAGTTGCCACCCGCAAAATTTCCATTTTGAACAGTTTGGTGGCGTAACCTACTTCGCCGCTTCCTGGTCGGCAAGGAAGAAGGCCGCCAATTGAGTTCCGGCCCCTTACAGCGCGTAGTTG
>JAJYRW010000100.1 GCA_021793895.1 Actinomycetes bacterium | reverse complement strand
CGGCCTCGGCACCCGCTCCCGGGGTACCGCCGCAGCCGGAGGAGAGTGCGAACGGGAGCGGGAGTAATCGCAGGAAACGCCGCAACGCGAAAATTGGTTCCGATAAGGGGCAGGCGGCAATAGAACTGCCCGTAGCAGTCGCGTTGATTCTGTTAGCCCTGATCATCTGCGTCCAAGGTGTTTTTTATGGAGTTGGATTCTTACTTGCAGATAACGCGGCGCAGCAAGCCGCTCGGGTCTTGCAGGCCGGGAAGCCGACTTCTCAGGTGCAAACCGCCGCTAAGGATGAGTTGAGCTCCTGGTGGGCGCAGCGCGCACAGGTTGCCGTTAGCCCCGCATCGGTATCGGTCAATATTGACGTTCCAACAGTAATTCCAGGAGTGACGTTCACTTCCTCTGCTTCCGCAAAGGCCTGGAAGGAACAGTGATGATGGCTACAAAATCCACCGCCACCGAACGCGGCTCTATTTCTATCGAAGTCATCGGCGTAGTCGGGCTAATGGTCGCTGTCGCCATAATTGCGGTGCAGGGCATTTTTGCAGCGCAACTGGGGTCAGTCACTGAATCTGCGGCGCGTGATGGCGCCCGCGCCCTCGTGTCATCAGGCGCCGACCCAAACGCCACCGTGGCAAATTCGCTGCCGGGATGGGCACAACTGCGTGCCGTGAAAACCGGCGGCGCCGCCAAATCGAGTTGCGGTGGCGTATGCGTCGCAGTCGAGGCTGACTATGTGATTGGGTTCGCGGGCTTGGGACACACGATCACGGTGGAGCGAGTCGCGGAGCTTCCAGGATCGTAAATGTCACTACTTGATCGCGTACAAAGAACCGAGTCGCGCTCGGGCGGCCCCGACCTCGTCAGCCGTTACCGGGAGCGATTGCTAGAAGAAATAGATCCGGGTGAACTTGCCGGGCTCAGCCCCACCCAGCGTCGTGCTCGCTTAGAACGCGTCCTTTCCCACCTCATCTCCGCGGAAGGTCCCGTGCTCATCGCCCGGGAACGCGCAGCACTCATCCGGCGCGTGGTCGATGAGGCGCTCGGCCTGGGCGTCTTAGAGCCGCTCCTCGCTGATGAATCAATTACTGAGATCATGGTCAATGGTCCGAACGATATTTTTGTGGAACGCCGCGGTCGTATTGAACGCATAGCGACCACTTTTTCATCAACTGAACACTTGATGCAGACCATCGACCGGATCGTTTCGACGGTCAACCGACGCGTTGACGAATCCTCTCCGATGGTCGATGCGCGACTGCCCTCAGGTGAGCGCGTCAACGTCATAATCCCGCCACTGGCGCTCGATGGCCCGACGCTAACCATTCGTCGCTTCCCCCGTCCCTACCGACTGGGTGAATTGGTTTCGATGGGCAGCCTGGACGAACAGACCGCGGTGTTGCTGGGCGGCCTTATTCGCGCGCGGTGCAACGTCGTTATCTCTGGCGGTACGGGTACCGGTAAGACGACATTCCTCAATGCACTATCTGGCCTACTCCCAGACTCTGATCGCATCGTGACTATCGAAGATGCCGCAGAGTTGTCCCTCCAGCAACAGCACGTGGTGCGCCTAGAATCCCGGCCCGCGAACGTCGAGGGTGAAGGTGAAATCACAATCCGCGACCTGGTGCGAAATGCGCTGCGCATGCGGCCCGACCGAATCGTTGTCGGTGAGGTCCGCGGTGGCGAAACCCTTGACATGCTCCAGGCCATGAACACGGGGCATGAAGGCTCGCTAGCGACCGTGCACGCCAATGGGGCGCTCGATGCGCTCGGCCGTTTGGAAACGCTTGCGACCATGAGCGAATTAGAGCTGCCAGTTCTGACGATCCGCGACCAAATAAATGGCGCGATCGACGTAATCGTCCACCTGCAGCGCGCCGTGGACGGAACGCGACGCGTGAGCGAAGTAGTCGCCCTTACCTCCAAACGGCAAGAGGAATACCACACCGTTCCGATCATGACCTTCGTTTCCGAACCGCTGGGTCCCGACCGCGTTGTCAAGGGAGAGTTCGTTTACCACGGTCTTCCTGATGTCTTGGCCCACCGCCTAAAAGCAGCCGGCGAAACCGTGCCGGGAAAGCGAACGGCATCATGACGCCGTCCATAATTTCCCTCCTGCTCGTATTGACGCTCGCGCTCGCGGTGACGACCACAGCTGTTTTGCAGGACAACCACCGCTATCGACAGGAGATGCTGTCCGCAGCTGATAAAGATGCGGTCTTGCGTAAGTTCTCATTCGAGCGCTACGACCGGGCACTGCGTAAAACGGGCTGGGGTGAACGGTTTTCAGCCCTTTTGGCGGGCGCGGGAATGGGAAGCCTCTCGCCGACGCTTTTCGTGCTCCAGGTTGCGATTGGGATCGGGCTCGTATCGATAATTTTGCGGCCCCTCGCGGGAACGATAGGCACAATCGTCATCGCTTTTTTCCTTCTTGGGGGCGTCAAACAGTGGATCGACCGGCGGCGGCGAGCACGCGTCGAGCGTTTCATCTTGCAACTGCCCGAATTGGCGCGACTCCTCGCAAATGGGGCTTCCGCGGGATTGGGTATGCAGCGGTCAATTGCACTGGCCGCAAGCGAAATGAATGAACCAAGCGCGACAGAATTAAAAAACGTGAAGTCGGAAATGGACCTAGGTTTACCGCTGGCCACTGCGCTAGAAAATCTATCGCTCCGACTCCCATCCCGGGAGCTGCGCGTCTTGATTCAGACTCTGATCATTCAGTCCCGCGCGGGCGGTGCGCTCGTTTCCGCCCTAACGAATATCGCGGCGACACTAGATGACCGCAAACAGCTGACCCGTGACGTGAAGTCCACGATGATGGGGGCTTCGTTTTCGGGTTATGCGGTCATTCTGATCGGCCTGGCATCTATTTTGCTCATGAACGTCATGAGCCCCGGGGCGATTGACACCATGGTGGGTTCATTCTTAGGCCAAATCATTCTCATTGTCGCTGGCGCGCTGTTTCTCATCGGGTTCCTGCTCATTCGCCGCCTGACGAACGTGGAGCAGTAATGGGTCAACTGTGGATTCCTATTGCTTCAGCGGTCCTGCTGGTTGTTGGTATTTTGGCCGTGCGCCTGATGCGCAGCACGGGACTTGAAACGGTCGCTGAAGGGTTTGCATCCGCTGAAGAAGCCAAAGAGCGCAAGGGCTTCGGGGACCTCCTGGACAACGTGGGTGCGCGCTTCATGGGAACAGCACTGCGGATTTACGGTCCCGATAGGCTCCGCGAACTCGATCTGGCAATTCGGCGGGCGGGGCAGCCCGATGGCATCACCGTGATGTCATATATTCGGCGGCAAACTGGTTTTGTTGTCTTTGCGCTCGTAATTTTTGTTGTCACGCTGGTAATTGGGCAGCCACTTATGGGAGCTTTCCTTGGTGCTCTGCTCATTATTTGGATGCGTTTATGGCTGCATTCGACCGCCACCAATAGGCAAAAGGTCATCGATCGCGAACTCCCAGACTTCCTCGATGTGCTGGGCGTCACGGTCGCGGCGGGCTTGTCATTTCGGCAAGCAGTAGAGCGCATATCGGAGCACCATTCCGGTCCCATGGGCCAAGAAATGCAAACGGTGCTTGATGAGATGCAGGTTGGAGTATCACGTCGGGACGCGCTTCTCGGGTTGCGCGAACGCAATAAGTCAGAAGCGATTGGCAGCGTTGTCACCGCCCTATTGCAGGCGGAGGAACTCGGTGTTCCCCTTCAGGATGCTCTCGAGGAAATCTCCAGTGATGCGCGCCGCGAGTATGCGCAAATGATGAAGGTAACAGCAGCGAAAGCAACCCCCAAGGTTTCGATGGTGGTTACGACAACCATTTTGCCCGCAGCTCTGCTCCTCGTCGCATCCGCTTTGATACTTGGCAACGCAGAATTATTGAGCGGATTGTTCTAATGCAAGCCACGTCTCATGATGTGCTAGCTATTAGCGGAATAGTGCGCTTGCTTTGCCACGTGCGCCTGGTTGCGTTGATTCTCGCATTGGTATCTCTATTCACCACCAGTGATACGCCCTGGCTGCCGAGTACTTTTGTTGTTATTTTCGCGCTGCCGCTTTCATATTTTCCGGCTCGCACCTGGAACCGGACGGGCGAACAGATTTCGCGGTCCGGAATATTATTGGCCTGTGACTTGGCGGTGACCGCGATCGTGATTGCCGTCACCGGTGGCAGCCAACTGATTTACGTTTACGCGATTGCCACGACCGCGCTCTATGGCACGATGATTCCGCTGATTTTGGCGGTGGGAATGTCGTCCATTATTGCGCTCACTTTCTTGGCAATCGCTCCCGTAGCGGATGCTGGGGTGCACTGGGCGTTGACAGCGACTATCGCGCTAGCTATTCCATTATTCGCTTTCGCCGGTAATGCCCTGGGCTCCGGTTTGCGTTCGAATGCTGCCGTGCAACGCCAGATGGCGCGACTAGAACAAGAAGAGGTCAAGTTCAAAGAGCGCACCCGCATCGCCCGCGATATTCATGACACCGTCGCGGGAGATCTCGCAGGTACCCTGATGTTGACTTCCGCTCTGCAAACAAAATTAATTGAGCAGGGCGTGGACGCCGGCACGCTTAAGATTGCTGCTGCGATAGAAAAAGCGTGCCAAGAAGCGCATCTTGATACCCGCACGGCTCTCGCGCAACTGCGGGAAAGCGACCTGTCGTTGGCTGAAAAATTACGCAAGCTGTGCCGCGAATGGTCCCAGAAATACGAAATCGAACTGCACGAAGACATAGATGAGGGCCTAAGCGGATTGCGGTCCGAAGTAGAGAATGACCTGTATTTAATTGCGCGAGAACTATTAGAAAACGTGCGCAAGCATGCGGCGGCCTCGCAGGTGCAGGTCGAAGCCGCGCTGCGGGAAGGGCAACTTGTCCTAAGCGTTAAAGACGACGGTATTGGTGGCATTAACCGGAGCACCACTGGTGGATACGGGCTTCAAGGCATCCGCGAACGGTTAGGGGCGCACGCCGGGAAACTGCATTTTGAGCCTGCTGGAAAGGTCGGAACTCACGCGCGGGTTGAAATCCCGCAGAGCGAGGTATACCAAACATGAAGGTCTTGATTGTCGACGATAACCAATTAATTCGGATGGGATTAAAGGTTTCATTGGAGATGCAGGAATCTGTCTCCGAGATTTTTGAAGCGGAAAATGGCGAAGAAGCGATAGAAATTGCGGCTCGCGAAGAGGTAGACATCACGATCCTTGACGTTTCAATGCCGGTTATGGGCGGGCTGGATGCGCTCGAGCAGTTGATTCCGCATTGCCCCGTTGTGATGCTGACGAACGAAGACGATTCCGCCACAATTTCTCGGGCCATGCAAAACGGGGCCAGCGGATACATTGTTCACGGCTCCTTGGATCCCGCAGCGATTGCCAACGGGCTTGCCACCTGCCTTGCGGGCGGCACGATTACGGCGGGCCTGCCGCTTACTGCCTTCGCGAACGGTCCGGCAAGTGAACCGGCTCCCGTTGCTAACGGCGAAGGCGCATTAACTGCGCGGGAGCGTGAAGTGATGGATGCCGTCGCGGAGGGCCTGGGAAATCAGGAAATTGCTGCCCAGTTGTTCTTGAGTGAAAAGACGGTCAAGAACCACATCAACCGAATTTTCAGTAAATTAGACGTAACGAATCGCGCTCAGGCGGTCGCGCTTTGGCTCCGCAATAGGTCCGCGGTCCCATAGCCAAGTTGGGCCCAAGTTAGGCCCCAGGTTTCTAGTAACTGGGTCTTTCCCACCCGTAACGTTAACCACGTAATCGAAAACAAAGTGTTTGTGGGCGTCTCAAACCACAGGCGAGAATTTTTAGGAGAGACATGTTTAACACACTAGGTGCAAAGGCCCTCGCTACTAAGTTGGCGATCACCGGATTCATCGCTGGCGCATAC
>JAJYRW010000099.1 GCA_021793895.1 Actinomycetes bacterium | reverse complement strand
TCGAGCCGTCGTTGCCGAAGTGGGGGATCGGGCCCAGGTGATTGCCGGCGCCGGATCAAATGACACCGCGCACACCGTCCGCATGGCGCGCGATGCCGAAACTGCCGGAGCCCAAGGCTTGCTCGTGGTCACCCCCTATTACTCCAAGCCGTCTCAAGAGGGCGTCTACCAGCACATCACGGCTGTGGCAGATGCGACCGAGTTACCCGTGATGCTCTACGACATCCCCGGGCGCACCTCGCTGAAACTCAACGACGCCACGGTGGAGCGGCTGGCGCAGCACGAGCGGATCGTAGCGATGAAGGACGCCACGGGCGATGTGTTTAGCGGCACCCGGCTGATGCAGCGCACCGGCATGGCCTGGTACTCGGGCGATGACGGCTTAAACCTTCCGTTCTTGGCCATGGGCGCTTCGGGCATGGTCTCGGTGGCCGGTCACGCTTATGGGCGGCAACTGCGCACGATGGTTGATGCGGTAGACGCCGGAGATATGGGTAAAGCGCGCGCGGCATTTACCGAAATGGCCCCCTTCATCGAGGCCATTAATCCGGACTTGCCGTGGGCCGTGGCTGCGAAGGCTGCCGCCCAAATTTTAGGCGTTATCGCGCATCGAGCGGTGCGGCTTCCACTTGTTGAAGCGACCGTCGCGCAGGTGGAAGAGATTCAGAAAATTTTGGACGACGCCGGTATCGCTGCGTAGGTCCTGTTCCTGCTGATTCCCGCGCTACAGCGAACCCGCGGTACGGCGCGACAGCGAACCCCCGGTCTTGTGCTACAGCGACCCCCGGTCCTGCGCTCCAGCGAACACGCGCGGTAGGCCTGGACGCCAACGCCCAATAACAGCGCTACCGTTATAGGCAATATGTCTACTCGCTCAACATCGCGCCGCGGCCGGAAGACAACCGACGCGGCTTCACCCCGCTCCAGCGGACGGGCTTCGAAAAACGCCTCCACCGCTGCCAGTTCCAAGGCCGCTACCAAAACACCAAAGGCCGGAGCGGAACCGGAAGCTGACGCTGAAGAGAAAAAGCTGGCCTGGCCGCTGCGTTTTTTGCGCGCCATCTGGATGGGCGTAGCACACCTGGTCGGCGGCATCGCGCGCCTCATTGGGCGCGGCGCTCGTGATTTGGACCCGGAACTGCGCCGCGATGGCCTGGGGCTGCTTCTCATCGCCTTGGCGCTGGTGATTGCAGCCAGTGAGTGGTTTGGACTTTCCGGCGCGGTGGGCAATGCCGTGCACTTTGCGATCGCGGGTCTACTGGGACTAGCGGCCAAGGTTGTCCCAGTAATAGTTGTTGTGATGGCCGTGCGAATCATGCGCCATCCCAGCCGCACTAAGGACTATGGTCGCGAAACCATTGGCCTCATTGCCATCACGCTGGCAGTGATTTCACTGATTCATACCGCCATGGACATCCCGGCCCCCGGGGCGGGCATTGCGGCGCTGGCCAGCGCTGGTGGTTTGCTCGGCTATGTCATTGCCGCGCCGCTGGCAGCCGGTTTCACCACGTGGCTGAGCGTCCCGCTCCTGGTGATGCTCGCATTTTTTGGAATCTTGGTGGTCACGGCCACGCCAATTAAATCCATAATTCCGCGCATCAAGGCACTGATGGGGCGCGAAGAGGTTGATCCGGGCTTGGCAACGGGGCGCTTTGGCGCCGGCGTCGATCAAACCGATGCAGCTGCTGATGTCAGCGGGCAAACCCATCCGCATGCCAGTGCTGGTTCGGGCGCTAAGGCCGGAGATGACCGGGCCACCGAAACCCTCGACGGGTACGTCGGCGATGAGGCTTTCGCCAGTGCCATGGAGCGGGAAGAGTCCGAGGCTGCCGCGGCTGGAAGCCCAGTTGGCGGCGCCGAAGCTGCCGCAGATGGGAGCACGGAGGCTCTAGCCGCCCCACCCACAGCGCCGTTGCCCGAGCGCAGTGAACAGTTACTACTTTCAGAGCACATCACGTACACGCTTCCGGCCGATGACCTATTGGTGCACGGACTGCCCCATAAGACTCGCTCCGCAGCCAACGACCGGGTAGTGGCGGCTTTGACCAATGTGCTCTCCGAGTTCGGGGTGGATGCGGAGGTTTCGGGTTTCACGCGCGGCCCCACGGTCACGCGGTATGAAGTGGAACTGGGACCCGGCGTGCGGGTGCAGCGAGTAACGGCCCTGAGCAAGAACATTTCTTATGCGGTCGCCAGCGCCGAAGTGCGCATTTTGTCACCGATCCCGGGTCGCAGCGCGATTGGAATTGAAATCCCGAATTCGGATCGCGAAACCGTAGCACTGGGTGACGTCCTGCGTTCTGATACTGCCCGGCGCAGCAAGCATCCGCTCACTTCCGGCATCGGCAAGGACGTCGAGGGCGGCTACGTTATAGCCAATATTTCCAAAATGCCGCACTTGCTGGTGGCCGGCGCGACCGGCTCGGGTAAGTCCAGCTTTGTCAACTCCTTAATTACCTCGATCATGATGCGCGCCACGCCGGATGAGGTGCGGTTGATTTTGGTTGATCCTAAGCGGGTTGAACTGACGATTTATGAGGGCATTCCGCATCTGATCACCCCAATCATCACCAATCCCAAAAAGGCAGCTGAGGCCTTGGAGTGGGTGGTGCGCGAGATGGATCAGCGCTATGACGACCTGGCGACTTTTGGCTATAAGCACATTGATGACTTCAATAAGGCGGTGTGCGCCGGCAAGGTGGAACCGCTGCCCGGCTCCAAGCGCAAAATTGCGCCCTACCCCTATTTGATGGTGGTGGTTGATGAGCTTGCTGACCTGATGATGGTTGCCCCGCGCGATGTGGAGGCTTCTATTCAGCGCATCACGCAATTAGCACGAGCCGCCGGCATTCACTTGGTACTGGCAACACAGCGCCCCTCGGTCGATGTGGTGACCGGGCTGATCAAGGCGAACGTTCCCAGCCGCCTCGCTTTTGCCACGTCTTCGCAGACGGACTCGAAAGTTATTTTGGATCAGCCGGGCGCCGAAAAACTCATCGGCCAGGGCGATGCCCTGTTTTTGCCGATGGGTGCCTCAAAACCGATGCGCGTCCAGGGCGCCTGGGTGGCGGAGAGTGAAATCCACGAGGTTGTCGAACATGTGAAGCAGCAGTTGAAACCGGAGTATCGCGAAGATGTCACCGTCGCAGCGCCCAAACGGCAAATTGATGAAGACATCGGCGAGGACCTCGATGTTCTGCTGCAAGCCGCCGAACTGGTGATCAGCAGCCAGTTCGGTTCGACTTCAATGCTGCAGCGCAAACTCCGCATTGGTTTTGCGAAAGCCGGTCGCATGATGGACCTTTTGGAATCGCGCGAAATTGTTGGGCCATCTGAGGGGTCAAAAGCCCGCGACGTGCTGGTGGGCCAGGACGATTTGGCCGCAACTTTGGCGCTGTTGCGCGGGGAAGACCCACCCAGTTCTGCCGAAGACGTCTACGATGATGCCGCAAGTGAAACTTCGGCCCCGGCGCAGGGCACCGCGCAGTGGCAAAGCGCGAACCCCGCTCAAGAAAGTGAATTGTCACACGAGGCTGCGATGCCTGAAGACAATGAGTAGCGCGAAGGCAACGAGTAGCGCGATTTAAAAACCCAGCGGGCAGCGAAACACCGGGCGGGCGCAAGCACCCGCTATGACTTAAAGCGCGGAATCACTTCGGCTCGGGGCCCGCTGGTTTGGGGCGGTGTAAGTAGCTCGGCGGCGTCCAAGTCGACGGCGCTTCGAACTCTTTCATAGCGATCTTGCATCTGGGCCGCGGTTAACTGGCCCACCCCTTGGGCTTCGGCCCTGAGGGGGTAAATTTGATGGCCGCCGAGCCGATCCACGGTTAATGCGGTCCATTCAATTCCGGTTACCCGCACCGGCCCGGTCGCGGGCACGTGTGCAGTGGCAAACATCAACACACCGTTTGAGGTTTCCGGAACGCAGCACTGCGCCGACTGATTTGATACGTAATTACCCAGCCCATAAGCCACCCACATTCCAGCGCCATCGGGGCCGCCTTCGAGCATTGTGATCGGTTGCGGCACGTGTGCGTGGTGGCCAATGACCAGATCGATGGCTGCCGAATCAGCGATTTCTTGCATCAGCACTCTTTGTGCGGCCGTGGGCGCGGTTTGGTACTCAATACAGCAGTGAATTGAGGCCACAACGAGGTCCGCACCATCATCTCGAGCAGTTTTTGCCTGCTCGATCAGTTCAGAGACATCCGGCACTTCCGCATCAAAAACCTCCACAGCCCACGGTTTTCCTTCGGGCTTGGGCAAGCCATTGAGCCCGTAAGTGGCCGACAGGTGAGCAATTTGCACGGTGCGTTCGGCCCGCTCCAACTCGTAGATTTGCACCTGGCGCGCTTCTTCTAGCGTCCGAGCGGTGCCCATTGCGCCCAGCCCGACATCTTCGAGGGCATCAAGGGTAGTTTCAATTCCGGCAAAGCCGCGATCAACACTGTGATTGGAGGCGGTGGAACACCCATTCCACCCTTGTTTTGCCACATCTTCAGCCAGGGTGGAGTGCGCTCCAAACTTCGGGTACCCGCTGGGTGCGGTGCCCGCCGGAGCGATGGGAACTTCTAAATGACACAGCGCTAGATCCGCCCCCTGCACCCAGGGATCTAACCGGTGCCACAGCGCATTTAGGTCATAGCCTCCATTAACCCGCGCGGAGCGGAGCACCGGCATATGGGTCAAGATATCGCCGGCTGCGGCAATCGTGATGTCGGCCGGTTCAGGTTCCGGTTCGGGCTCGGGCTCCGGGGGCGGGGCTTGCGTTGGTGGGACCGGAGTAGGATTGGAGCCATACTGCCCATCGGCAGCGTTTTGACCCCCGCCATTTAGGTTGGAAACATTGCTGTTTACTCCCAGTGCCAGTCCTGCACCGAGCAGAGCCGACAGGATGCCCGCAATGAAAAGTCGCAGGCGCCCAGGCGTGTTTCTCCGTGGCTGAGGGGCGCGATGGGCATGCACAGGAGCGAGCGTATCGCTGAAATGTTTCCCGTAGTGCGTAGGGTGGATGACGTGGTTGACCAAACACCCAGTGCGCAGGCGCGCGAGGTTCCGTTACTGAACATCGCCAACGTCTTAACCATGGTGCGCGTCGCGCTGGTGCCGGTCTTCGCGGTGGCCCTATTCGCCCATGATGGCAAATCAATTACCTGGCGTCTTATTGCGGCGCTGGCCTTCGCGACAGCGGCGATCACGGACCGCTATGACGGGCAGTTGGCGCGCAATCGCGGTCTGGTCACCAATTTCGGCAAAATAGTTGACCCCATCGCCGATAAGGCGCTTATCGGCACCGCACTTATTGGCCTGAGTCTTCTTGATTACCTGCCCTGGTGGGTCACGATCGTAATTTTAGTCCGCGAGCTGGGAATTACGGCGCTGCGGCTGCTCATTGTGCGGCGCGGTGTGATGCCGGCCTCGCGGGGCGGGAAGTTAAAAACCGTGGTCCAGGTCGTCGCGATCGGGCTCTACATACTGCCCCTGGAGTACATAGTCGACTGGTTGCCGTGGCTGGCACACATCACCATGGCACTGGCTCTGGTTCTTACCCTTGGAACCGGTCTGCATTACGTTTACCGCGCCGCGATCTTAGTGCGGAGCCATTAATGAGCCAATTAAGGACGACGTCTCTCATCCAGACGCTCGTGCGCAACTCTCAGAGTGTCTCGTGTGCGGAATCACTCACCGGGGGACTGCTCATTTCCGCTCTTGTGACTCCCACCGGTGCATCTGAAGTGGTCTACGGCGGCGTGACGACATATGCAACGCACACTAAATTCCAGGTCCTTGGCGTTCCGGAAGACGTAGTTTCGGAACATGGGACGGTAAGTAAACAAACCGCACTTGCAATGGCTCGCGGCGCCCGCGAACTTTTCGGATCCACGTGGGCGGTTGCCACCACCG
>JAJYRW010000098.1 GCA_021793895.1 Actinomycetes bacterium | reverse complement strand
ATCTCCCGATGGAAATGTTCAACAAGTACGGCTCGGACGCGGTGCGGTGGTCCCTAATGAGTTCACCGGTGCTGCGCGGGGGAAACCTCGTGGTCGCCGAGGAATCAATTAGGGACGGCGTCCGGCAAGTTTTGCTGCCCCTGTGGTCTACGTATTACTTCTTTTCGCTCTATGCCGATGCGGCCAACGGCGGTAAGGGCCTGACCACCAAGGGCGTAAACGCTGACACGGAACTGGCTCAAATGGACCGCTATGTCCTGGCGCGCACGCGCGTGCTGGTGGAGAAAGTCACCGCCGATATGGACGCCTATGACATTACGGGCGCCTCGGCCGCGGTGCGCGAACATCTTGACCTGCTGACGAACTGGTACGTGCGCACCCAGCGCGACCGCTTCTGGAACGAGGACCAGGCGGCTTTCGACACGCTCTACACCTCTTTGGAGATCCTCACGCGCGTCATGGCGCCGCTGGCCCCGATGATCACGGAAGAGGTATGGCGCGGGTTGACGGGGGGCCGTTCCATTCACCTGACCGATTGGCCCTCAGTTGCGCCCGGCGGCGCGGAAGCGGCAGTTTTGGCACCCGACGTTGAACTGGTCACCGCGATGGACACCGTGCGAGAGGTGTGCACCGCGGCACTGGGGCTGCGCAAGGCCCACCAAATTCGGGTGCGTCAACCTCTTGGGCGGGTGCGAGTGGCGCTACCAGAACCGGAGCGCGCCGCAGATCTGCGCGATCTTTCGGACCTAATTGCCCACGAGGTCAACCTGAAGGAAGTTGATGTCCTAGTCCTGGATGAAGAATCCTACGGCGACCTCGGTGTTGAAAAGCGCTTGGCAGTTAACGCCCGCGCTGCCGGGCCGCGGCTGGGTAAGGATGTCCAAACGGTAATCCGCGCTGCCAAAGCGGGCGATTGGGAGCTGCGACCCGGCGCGGGGGCAGACGGCGCAGACCAGGCAATCGTGGGGGGAGTGGAACTCCTTTCCAATGAGTTCACCACCACGCTCACCGTCCGGGAGCAAGACAGCGCAGAGCTGGCCGCCACGACGCTGCCCGGGGGCGGAATTGTGCTGCTCGACCTGGCGATCAACGATGAACTGCGCGCCGAAGGTTATGCCCGGGACGTAGTTCGAGCGATTCAAGAAGAACGCCGGGCGACCAATTTGGACGTGAGCGACCGCATTCGCGCCTGGGTGGAAGTCCCGGGTGATCAAGCAGCCGGCGTCGAGGCCCACCGCAACTTCATTGCGGCCGAAACACTCGCCTTGGAGCTGACCATCGAGGTCGCACCCACCCAAGACACCCACGTGCGGGTAGAAAAGATCGACTCGTGAATCAAAATGGAGTAGTGCCCAATGAGGGCGCTGAAGAGCCGAGTGAGCCGGTAGCGCCCGAGGAAACCGCGGCCGAAAAAGAACGTGCCGTCGAGATCTATCGCGCGTTACTCTCCCGCGCGCCGGAAAACCAGATTGAACCCGATCTGGACCGCATGCGCATGATCAGCGACCTCACGGGGGAGCCGCAGCGCGCCCAACCGATCATCCACTTAACGGGTACGAACGGGAAAACCTCCACCGCGCGCATGATCGAGGCGCTGCTGCGCGAGTTGAACCTGCGAACGGGGCGCTACACCTCCCCGCATCTATCCGATGTGCGCGAGCGCATCGCCATCGACGGCGCGGCCATAACCGCGGCCAAATTCGCCGAGGTGTGGGATGACCTCCAGCCCTACCTAGCAATCGTTGATGAGCAATCCGAAGCAAGCGGGGGCCCGCGCCTGACCTATTTCGAAACACTCACCGCGATGGCTTACGCCGCTTTTTCCGACGCGCCCGTCGACGTCGGAATCGTCGAAGTAGGCATGGGCGGAAAGTGGGATGCAACAAACATCGCCGATGCGCAAGTTGCCGTAATCGCCCCGATTGCTCGAGATCACGAAAAATGGTTGGGCCACTCCCTAACCGAAATTGCCCACGAGAAAGCCGGCATCATCAAACCCGATTCCACCGTGATCATGGCTCAGCAGCGCGAAGAAGTTGCGGAAATACTGCTCGTCGCGGCGGCGGAAGCCGGCGCCCGGGTAATCCAAGAGGGCGTTGATATCGCGGTTTTAGACCGCCAGGTAGCCGTTGGTGGCCAATTGCTGACCCTGCAAACGCCCGCTGGCATCTACGAGGGAATTTTCTTACCACTTTTGGGTGCACATCAAGCCCATAACGCGCTGGTTGCGCTCGCCGCGGTAGAGCAGTTCATTGGCTCGGGCGGAGCGCTGGCCGGTGATGTGGTGGAGCGGGCCCTGGGGGAGGTTTCGTCCCCCGGCCGGTTTGAACTGCTGCGATCCAGCCCGACCATAATCGTGGACGCGGCCCATAACGCAGCCGGTGCCAGCGCGCTGGGTGCGACGCTCGAAGAAGTGTTTAACTTCGAGCGCACCGTCGCCATTGTCGGCATGCTGGACGATAAGGCGGCGGAAGCGTTTTTATCAGAGCTAGAACCGGTAATTAGTGATGTGGTTATTACTGAACCCGCTTCGCCCCGGGCACTGCCGCTCGAAGAACTGGCCGAGATTGCCCGCGATGTATTCGATGAAGACCGGGTGCACGTAGCCGCGCGCCTGGATGACGCAGTTGATCAGGCCGCTACCCTGGCTGAGACCCATGAGGGACCCCTGGGTGGCGGCGTGGTCATCACCGGATCAATCGTCCTGGTGGCCCACGCTCGCATTTTGCTTGGCAGAGAGGAAGCCTAGTGTCGGCAGACGCGCCAACTAGCGGCGAACAAGTGACCAAACCCCAGCGCCCCGCCCGCAAAATGTTCGCCACCGCGACGCTGACCCTGGAAGCACTCGTGCTGTTTTTCGCCATGCTGGTGGCGCACGGTCTGGCCGACTTACCGCGCGTGGTCGTGTGGCCAGTGGGCTCGATCTTGGCGCTCCTGTGCTTGCTCATTGTTGGAACCCTGCGGTTCGAATGGGGGTACTGGCTGGGCTGGGGCGTGCAAGTCCCAGTGCTCGTGGCCGCAATCTGGCTACCCGCGATGGCCATAATCGCGGTCGTGTTCATAGCTATTTGGTGGTGGGGCGAGCACGCGGGTAAGAAAATCGACCGGGAACGCGCTGAGCGGCAACTAACGTAGCGGAAATCAAATCAAAATCGACAAGCGCAGTTTTTAACAAGCGTAGGTAAACGAATAAATGAGTAGGAAAAGGTAGGCTCCTCGTCCATGACACAGGTAAATGGCCGGATCGAACGCACTTTGGTTCTCATCAAGCCCGATGGCGTAAAGCGGGCGCTCATTGGCGAAATTCTGCGGCGTATTGAAGCAAAGGGATACGCAATTTCGGCACTGGAAATGCGCACGGCAAACGGCCAGACGCTAAAAACGCACTACGAGGAACACGTGGGTAAGCCCTTCTTCGACCCGCTAGTAAATTTCATGTCCTCCGGGCCGCTAGTTGCTGCCGTGGTGGAGGGCCAGCGCGTTATTTCCTCGTTTCGCACCCTGGCTGGGGCCACAGATCCGGTTGCTGCTGCACCGGGAACCATCCGCGGCGACCTCGCGCGCGACTGGGGATTAGATGTTGTGCATAACCTCGTACACGGATCAGATTCGGTAGAATCAGCCGAGCGGGAAATCGCATTGTGGTTTCCCCACTTGGCTAACTAGTTCATAGGAGAACTGGGCGAAACAGTGCATTTAAAGACGCTAACTCTGCGCGGATTTAAGTCGTTTGCCTCGGCGACGACTTTAGATTTCGAGCCGGGGATCACCTGCGTCGTAGGGCCGAACGGTTCCGGTAAATCCAACGTCGTTGACGCCCTAGCCTGGGTGCTGGGGGAGCAGGGGGCAAAGTCCCTGCGCGGCGGAAAAATGGAAGACGTAATCTTCGCCGGAACCTCCGGTAGGGCGCCGCTGGGGCGCGCCGAAGTGGCAGTAACCATCGACAACTCCGATGGAAAATTGCCAATTGACTACCGCGAGGTGACCCTGTCCCGCACCCTGTTTCGCAACGGCGGGTCGGAGTATGCCATCAACGGCTCCCCGGTGCGCCTGCTGGATATTCAAGAACTTCTGTCCGACTCCGGAATCGGACGCGAAATGCACGTCATCATCGGCCAGGGCCAACTCGACGGCGTCTTGCATGCCACGCCCGAAGAGCGCCGCGGCTTTATTGAGGAGGCCGCCGGCGTACTCAAACACCGCAAGCGCAAAGAAAAGGCGCTGCGCAAATTGGATGCGATGCAGGGAAACCTCACCCGGCTGACAGATCTCATCAGCGAAATCCGGCGCCAACTGGGCCCGCTGGGCAAACAAGCCGAGGTCGCCCGCCGGGCCCAAGTAATCCAACACCAATTGCGCGATGCCGGCGCCCGGCTGCTGGCAGATGATTACGCGCAATTAAGCGCCAGCTTCGAACAAGACACCGCCGATGAGCGCGCGGCAAAAGAACGGCAAAGCACTGTTGAAGCAGCCCTAAATCAGCAGCGCGAAGAATTGACGGAAGTCGAAGAGTCCGCGGCCCAGATAGCGCGCCAACACGCCCAAGCCAACGAACTGTACTACCGCATCTCGAGCTTGCGCGAACGGATGCGAGCCACGATTTCCCTGGCTACGGAACGCTCCCGCCTATTGGGAACCAGCGAGTTGGAACAGGACGACCACCGCGATATTGAACAACTCGAACTTCAATTACAGCGCGTGAACGCGACACTGAAAGAACTCGAAAGTGAAGTTGCCGGGGCGAAAGAAAAACTCACGGCGGCAGAAGCGGCGCGCAAGAGCGCTGAAGTAGAAGTGGAAGTAGAACAAACCCGCATCGCCGAACTGCATCGCATCGCGGCCGACCGCCGGGAAGGTCTGGCCCGACTAACGGGCGCCGTGGGGGAGCAGCGATCCCGAGTTGAGGCAACGGAAGCGGAAATTGGGCGCCTCCAAGAGCGACTGAGCGAGGTAGAAAAGCGACGCTCCAGCGCGCAACTGGAATTCACGTCCTTAGAAACTACCGTCGCCGGGGTGGAAGAGGGCGAAGAAGACCTCGACGCCGAATACGAACGCGCCGCCGCTGCCCAGCAGCAAGAAACTGCCGAACTACAAAAACTCGAAGAACAACAAACGGCTGCCAACACTGATCGGGCGCGCTGGCAAGCCCGCAAAGAAGCCCTGAGCATGTCGCTGCAACGCAAAGACGGCACCGGAGCGCTTTTGGAACTGGCCCACGAGATGCCCGCAATCCAAGGCTCCGTAGCAGCGCTGCTGACGATCGAACCGGGCTCGGAAAACGCTATCGCCGCCGCGCTGGGCCCACTGGCGGAGGCGGTGGCCGTGCGCGATCTGGGTGGCGCAATAGATGGCATCCGGCGCTTACGCGACGATGATGCCGGGCGCGCTGAATTCTTAATCGGCACACCGCAGGGCCCAACTCCAGCCGACTGGCAAGCACCCGCTGATTTGCCCACCGGGGTTTTTCCGGCCCGATCGGTCGTGTCTGCTCCACCCCAACTCCAGCAAGCGATAGCCAAAGCACTTACCGCGGTGGTCATCGTCCCGGATTTGGTGACCGCCCAGCAGGTCTTATCCGCCCATCCAGATTTGATCGCCGCCACAGTTGACGGAGACTTGCTCTCCGGGGCCCATGCCGCTGGTGGCGCCCACGGTTCCCCGTCTGTTTTGGAACTGCAAGCCGCATATGACGAAGCCGTTGCGCAGTTTGATGACGCGGTCCAGCGCAGTGACCAGGCAGCATTCGCGCTGCAAAGCGCACGCGAACGCCAGGCCCAAGCTGCGCAGCGGGCCGAAAAACTCCTAGAACAGCTGCACCAATCGGACGCCAAATTCGCTGCCGTTGCTGAACAGCTGGGAACTTTGGGCTCGCAAGTGCGTGCCGCGCAAGCGGAGTCAGAGCGAATTACCGACCATATTTCAACGGCACGCGAGCGACTTGAAGCGGAACAGCAAGAACTTACCGACCGTCTTGGCCGACTGCAG
>JAJYRW010000097.1 GCA_021793895.1 Actinomycetes bacterium | reverse complement strand
TGTGGTTTACCGCAAGCGCAAGGGCGATGAGCAATTACCCGTTCAATTGCGCTACCACATTCCGTTAGAACTGCTATACACGGCAGTTCCCGTACTTGCGATCTCGGTGCTGTTCTACTTCACCGCCCGCGACCAGAACGTGATCACCGATGTTGATCGTGACCCAGACCTGGTTGTCAATGTTGTTGGAAAACAGTGGTCTTGGGACTTCAACTACGTCAGTGATGACGTGTGGGACGCCGGAGTTCATGGCTACCTCGATGAGGGCGTCGAAGGAATGGAAGCTTCACTGCCCACGCTCTATCTGCCGGTAAACGAGCTCGTTGAATTCCGCCTCGATTCGCGAGACGTAATTCACTCCTTCTGGGTGCCAGCTTTCCTTTATAAACTCGACATGTTCCCCAACCACACCAATACCTTCCAAGTGACGCCCACAAAGAAGGGGCACTATGCAGGCAAATGTGCAGAGTTGTGCGGTGACTATCACTCAGCGATGCTTTTTAACCTAGAAGTTGTCGACCGCGAAGAATATGACGCCAAGATGCAAGAGTTGCGCGATGCGGGTCAAGATGGCCAGCTGGGCCCGGAACTGAGCCGCCAGCAGAGTAACGAGCAGATTTGGCGGACCAAGGCGGAGCAGGGAGAATAGTTTTTAAATGTCTACGGTTATTACTAAACCAGGCGCAGCGACTCCCGAGGTTGTAGATACCGAACCCCGGCACTCGCTGGGGCGCCGCATTGTCAACGTGGTCACTTCCACTGACCACAAGGTCATCGGGTACATGTACCTGGTCACCTCCTTCTTGTTCTTCTGTGTTGCCGGTGTGATGGCCCTGATTATTCGGGCCGAACTTTTCAGCCCCGGTATTCAGGTCGTTCAGAGTCACTCCCAGTTCAACCAGCTGTTCACCATGCACGGCACGATTATGCTGCTGCTATTTGCGACGCCGCTTTTTGCCGGATTCGCAAACGTTGTTATGCCAGTCCAGATTGGCGCGCCCGACGTGGCGTTCCCGCGGTTGAACATGTTCTCGTACTGGCTGTACCTGTTCGGCGGACTCATCGCTTGTGGTGGTTTCTTAACGCCCCAGGGCGCAGCCTCTTTCGGGTGGTTTGGGTACACGCCCCTTTCAAATGCGACCTTTACGCCCGGACTGGGTGGCGACCTGTGGGTATTTGGTCTGGCGCTAGCCGGTTTCGGCACCATCTTGGGTGCGGTCAACTTTTTGACCACGGTCATCACGATGCGCGCCCCCGGCATGACCATGTTCCGCATGCCGATCTTTACGTGGAACACCATGTTGACCAGCCTGCTGATTCTGATGGTGTTCCCGCCGTTAGCTTCGGCACTGTTCGGGCTTGGCGCAGACCGACGCCTCGATGCGCAAATCTTTAACCCCGAATCCGGGGGAGCGATCTTGTGGCAACACCTTTTCTGGTTCTTTGGCCACCCTGAGGTTTACATCATCGCGCTGCCCTTCTTCGGAATTGTCTCGGAGATCTTCCCGGTATTTAGCCGCAAGCCAATCTTTGGTTATAAGGGCCTCGTTTACGCCACCGTGGCGATTGCAGCACTTTCACTGACCGTTTGGGCGCACCACATGTACGCCACCGGCCAGGTTGCATTGGCGTTCTTCTCATTCATGTCGTTCACAATTGCGGTTCCAACCGGTGTGAAGTTCTTTAACTGGCTGGGAACGATGTGGGGCGGAAAGCTCACATTTGAAACGCCCATGCTGTGGTCGATTGGGTTCCTGGTTACCTTCCTATTTGGTGGCCTAACCGGTGTCATTCTTGCCAGCCCGCCCATGGACTTCCACGTAACGGACACCTACTTCGTTGTCGCACACTTCCACTACGTGGTCTTTGGCACCGTGGTGTTCGCGATGTTCGCAGGGTTCTATTTCTGGTGGCCCAAGTGGACGGGTAAGATGCTGGACGAGCGTTTGGGTAAAATCCACTTCTGGATGCTCTTCTTTGGCTTCCACGGCACGTTCTTAGTCCAGCACTGGCTCGGTGTGGAAGGCATGCCGCGTCGCTACGCCGACTACCTACCCGAAGACGGATTCACGGTGTTGAACCAGGTATCGACGTACGGGTCAATATTGCTTGGCCTATCGACGCTGCCGTTCCTGTGGAACGTCTACAAAACGGCCCGCACCGCGCCGAAGGTCACGGTTAATGACCCGTGGGGCTTTGGTGGATCCCTCGAGTGGGCGACAAGCTGCCCACCGCCGCGCCACAACTTCCATTCAATTCCGCGCATCCGCTCGGAGCGCCCGGCCTTCGATCTACATCACCCAGAAGTGGCCGCGGTGGACATTGTTGATCCAGAACTCACCAACGTTGATCGAGTGGTGGGACCCGCTGACCTACGTGGGCACGACGCCATGGGTGGCGACCACACTGGAAATGGAAGTGAGACGAAGTGAGAGTAACCGTCTGGATTTCACTGGGACTGGCTTTCTTCTTTGGAGCAATCTCGATCATTTACGGCCTCCTATCTGGATGGGAAGCCGTCGGCGTGGCCGCGCTACTGCTGTGTGGCGGTCTCTTCGGGCTGATGGGTGGCTACCTCGCATTAATCTCACGCCGTAGCAGCGTGGGCCCCGCAGACGACCCGCACGGCGAAATCGAAGAGGGCGCTGGCGATCAGGGCGTATACGCTCCGTGGAGCTGGTGGCCACTAGGAATCGGAGCCTCGGCTGCGATTGCATTCCTGGGCCTGGCCGCCGGTTGGTGGCTCTTCTTTATTGGCCTTGGAAGCGCAATATTTACGCTCGCCGGCTTTGTCTTCGAATTTAACCGAGGGCAGCACGCGCACTAAGCAGTTGCGCTGCTCCGATTGGAATAGAAGGGGCACAAAGCGGCTGATATTGACACTGGAGTGTGGGTCACAATCGTTTTTCGGTTGTGGCCCACACTTTTTGGTCGCGGTCCCCACCTTTTACTGATTACGGCCGCCCTTATTCCTGATTACGGCCGCCACTTTTTACCGCGCGCGGCTGGCTTTCGCGCACGACTAGCGGTCTGTGGAGTGAAACGCACGGCTGGTGCGCCTTTGGCTCCACACAGCTGGCTAGCGCCCGGGGCTGCGCGGTCTGTGGAGCGAAACTCACGGCTGGCGCGCCTTTGGCTCCACACCACCGGCTCTCGCCCGGGGCAGCGCGGTCTGTGGAGCGAAACGCACGCCTGCTGCGCTTTTGGCTCCACATAGGCGGCTTTCGGGCGAGACAACAAAAGGGTGGGTAACTAACCGTGCTGGTTAGCTACCCACCCTTTTACGTTTATCTGGAATTTTGACCCCAGCGGGGGCGGAGCCTGCACTTGCGGCAAAACCCCTAAAACATCGAAACCGCTAGAGCGGCGAATGTACTCGCAACGGTTCTAGACGCGCAAAGGCTTCACCAGCGAGGGTTCTACAGTCACAATGGCTTTAGATAGAGAAAACTCCGTCGCAGTCCCTATGTCTTTAGACCGAGAAACTCGGCCGCGGACACAATGGCTCTAGACCGAGAAAACTCCGCCGCTCAAGCAAAACTTCCGTTTAGGAGAGTTGTCCGCCGCCAGGAACGATGAGTCCGGAGGTCTTCGTGCGTGCCGCATCAAAGCGATCCTGCACGTCCTGCCAGTTCACAATGTTCCAGAATGCCTTGACGTAGTCGCCCTTAACGTTCTGGTACTGCAGGTAAAATGCGTGCTCCCACATGTCGAGCATGAGGAGGGGCACGGTGCCGACAGCCAGGTTGCCCTGATGGTCGTAGAGCTGTTCGATTACGAGCTTTTCGCCCATGGATTCCCAGGCGAGAATGGACCAGCCTGATCCTTGAATTCCCAGCGCAGAGGCCGAGAAGTGCGCGCGAAAGCCATCAAACGAACCAAAGAACTCATCAATTGCTGCGGCCAGTTCGCCAGTGGGCTTATCGCCACCCTCGGGGGACATGTTCTGCCAAAAGACAGTGTGGTTTACGTGTCCAGCCAAGTTGAAAGCGAGGTTCTTTTGCAGCAGGTTGATGGTTCCCAGTGAATCTTTCGACCGGGCTTCTTCCATCTGCTCAAGTGCAGTGTTTGTTCCAGTTACGTATGCCTGGTGGTGCTTGTCATAGTGGAGTTCCATGATCTTGCCGGAGATATGAGGCTCCAGTGCACCGTAGTCATACGGAAGATCGGGCAGTTCATACTTAGCCATCGGTTCCTCCTCAAGTGTCGCGTATGGCATCGCGACGATTCGGATACTAGTCGGGGCCCGCGAAGCTCAAACACTTTTACGTGTCCTGGTTTAGCGGGACGAGACATCTTCCAATGTCTACCGTAGTCCGACTACCGTACTCAGCGCGCGTTGTGGCTGAGCGTTGGTCAAATATATTTACTCGGCAGTGATGGGAGCTTCTGCTTTTTCTTCTGCTTCGATCGCAGAACCATCAGCAGCTCCCTCAACTTGCTCACTTATCACGGTCTGTGATGCAGCCGCCACTTCGGCTGGTGTTGGCGGTTCCACGCGCTCTTCGAAGAAGAAACGCGAGACGCGCTGACGCAGCTTATCGGCGCGGTAGCCGGGCCGACGTACACCACGTTCGTCTTCAGCCGGCTCGATTTCCAGTGGCCGGTGAACGACGTAATTAACTCGCAGCCATGTTTCATGCTCGTCCAGTGGGCGATGGACCTCGGCATACTGTCCGTCTGCACTGCGGACGATGCGGCCCGACTCGTGTCCGTAAAGAACTAGATCGCGGTCGCGGCGCTGCAGCCCAAGACAGACGCGCTTGGTGACGTAGAACGTGAGCGGGGGAGCGATCAAGAGGGCTCCGCGGAAGAACTGCGTGACCGCGTTAATCGAAAGGTCAAAGTGCGTAGCCAAGATGTCATTGGCGCCGGCGAGGACGATGATCACGTAAAACATGATCGACATCGTTCCCAGTGCCGTGCGAACCGGGGCGTTGCGCGGCCGGTCGAGGACGTGGTGCTCGCGCTTGTCTTTAGTTACCCAGGCTTCTAAGAACGGATAAAGCGCGGCAAGGGTGAACATGAGGCCGGGAATCAATACTCCGGGCACCAAGATGTTCGGGGAGATCGTAAACCCACCGATTACCCATTCCACGCCCGGCATGAGGCGCAATCCACCCTCTAAAAAGAGCATGTACCAGTCAGGCTGGGCGCCTGCACCAATTGGTGAGGGGTCATAGCCGCCGTGTGCCCACACCGGGTTGATGCTCAAGGTCGCGCCCATCAGGGCGATGAAGCCGAAGACGATGAAGAAGAAGCCACCGGCTTTAGCCGCATAGACCGGGAACACGGGCATGCCGCGAACGTTCTTATTGGTGCGTCCCGATCCCGGGAACTGGGTGTGTTTATGTACGACGACCAAAATCAGGTGCACGGAAACTAGCGCGAGAATCAATCCCGGCACGATCAGAACGTGGACGGTGAACAAGCGCGGGATTAGTTCCGTCCCGGGGAATTCGCCGCCAAAAAGTGCGAACGAGGCATAGGAGCCGATAAGCGGGATGGAGCGAGCGACGCCGTCCGCAATTCTCAGCCCGTTACCGGACAGCACGTCATCGGGGAGGGAATAGCCGGAGAAGCCAGCAAGAAGCCCCAGCGTCAGCAGGCCGAATCCTACAAGCCAGTTCAGTTCACGCGGCTTGCGGAAGGCCCCGGTGAAGAATACGCGCAGCATGTGCACAGTTGCCGCTGCAACGAAGATCAGAGCGGCCCAGTGGTGCATCTGACGCATTAAAAGTCCGCCGCGCACCTCGAAGCTCAATTCCATCGTGGAGTTGAAGGCTTCGGAGACCATTTGGCCCTGCAAAGGCTCATAGGGGCCGGTGTATTCGATGGGCGCCATCGAGGGCACAAAGAACATCGTCAGGAAAGTTCCCGAGATGATCAACACTATGAAGGAGTAGAGGGCAACTTCACCCAGTAAAAATGACCAGTGATCGGGAAATAGCTTGCGAGCTAAACCGCGTACCGCCTTGGATGCACCTAGATCGGAA
>JAJYRW010000096.1 GCA_021793895.1 Actinomycetes bacterium | reverse complement strand
GGGGCCGAAGGCGGTGTCGCGCACCGCGAAGTAACTGTCAGAAAACGGTGAGTTTGCCCAGATCAATGCCAGTGCTGCTGCCGCTAGCAGGAGTCCGCCGCCCAGGACTTCCGATTGCAAGAGGTCAACAAGGCTTCGTTGCTTTCCGTTGGGCTTTCGACCGAAGATCCGGTTTAGATCGAAGAAACGAGCGGGCCGGGAGCGTGACACTAAGTCTCCTTTTAATGTTGCGACAGGATTAACTTATAGTGTCCGCTTCCGGCCCGCTCGGAGCGTGTGCTTGCTCGGCGTTTTTCGCACACGCGTTTGCGTGCCTTTGATCCGGCGAATTAGTCGCTGGAAGGTTTTGACATTCCCGCGGTGATCGCCTCCATCACGGAGGAATCGGCCAGGGTGGTGACGTCGCCAACTTGCCGGTTTTCCGCAACATCACGCAGTAGGCGGCGCATGATTTTGCCGGAACGGGTCTTGGGAAGCTCCGAGACCACCAGGATCGAGCGGGGGCGCGCGATCGGGCCAATTTCTGATGCCACGTGCTGGCGCAGGGTTTGGATGATTTCATCGCCCGCGCCATTGGCGGCCTCGAGCGCTTCGGCGCGCAAGATCACAAACGCCACGACCGCTTGGCCAGTGGTCGGATCGGTGGCACCCACCACGGCGGCTTCGGCCACCGACGGGTGTGAGACCAGGGCAGATTCAATTTCACTGGTCGAGAGGCGGTGGCCGGAAACGTTCATTACGTCATCAACGCGGCCCATGATCCACATGTCACCGTCGTCATCCTTCTTCGCGCTGTCTGCCGCGAAATAGATCCCCGGGTACTGCGACCAGTACTCGGCCTGGTAGCGCTCATCGTCTCCCCATAGGCCGCGAAGCATCGCGGGCCAGGGCTTGGTCAAAACGAGATAGCCACCGCCCCCATCGGGAACTGAATTTCCGTCGTCATCGACCACGTCAGCGCCAATTCCGGGGATTGCGGCTTGCGCGGCACCCGGTTTTGCGGCGGTGACGCCCGGAAGCGGTGAAATCATGATCGCACCGGTTTCGGTCTGCCACCACGTATCAACGACCGGGGTCTTATCGCCGCCGATAACGCGGCGATACCAGATCCAGGCTTCGGGGTTGATCGGCTCGCCCACCGAACCGAGTAGGCGCAGCGAACTGAGGTCGAATTTGGCGGGAATGTCTTCGCCCCACTTCATGAAGGTGCGAATTGCGGTCGGCGCAGCGTAGAGGATTGTTACGCCGTACTTTTGCACCACCTCCCACCAGCGGCCCTGATGTGGCGTATCGGGAGTTCCCTCATACATCACCTGGGTGGCCCCGTTCACGAGCGGAGCGTACGTCACATATGAGTGACCTGTTACCCAGCCGACATCAGCGGTGCACCAGTACACATCAGTTTCCGGCTTCAAATCGAAAACGGCGTTATGGGTGAAGGCACCCTGTGCGAGATATCCGCCCGTGGTGTGCAAAACGCCCTTGGGCTTTCCGGTGGTGCCCGAGGTGTACAAAATGAACAGGGGGTGTTCGGCGTTGACGTTTACCGGTTCGTGCTCGGCGGACTGCTGTTCGAGGGCTTCATGCCACCAGATGTCACGGCTGGCGTGCCAATCAATATCTTGGCCCGTGCGCTTAACTACCAGAACGTGTTCGACCGGTGACGGCGTGCCATCGGCATGCTCCAGGGCGCGGTCCACTGCCGGCTTCAGAGAGGAGGGTTTGCCGCGGCGATAGCCCCCGTCGGCGGTGATGACCACGCGCGCTTGCGCATCATCGATGCGGCTGCGCAAAGCATCGGAACTAAAACCGCCGAACACGACGGAGTGCGGAGCGCCAATTCGGGCGCAAGCCAGCATTGCAATGATTGCTTCGGGGATCATCGGCAAATAGATCGCGACGCGATCGCCCTTGGTTACTCCCAGCGATTCCAACGTGTTGGCTGCTCGGGAGACCTCGTCCTTAAGCTGGGCGTAGGTGATGGTGCGGGAGTCGCCGGGTTCACCCTCGAAGTACAGGGCGACTCGATCGCCGAGCCCGTTTTCGACGTGGCGGTCTACCGCGTTATAGGCGGCATTGAGTTCACCGTCGCCAAACCAGCGAGATTTTGGCGCCTGGGACCAGTCGAGAACCTCAGTGAAGTCCTTTGACCAGGTGAGCAACTCGCGTGCTTGGCGCGCCCAGAACGCTTCCGGGTCTTTATCTGCTTCTGCATATAGATCTGCTTTGGCCCACGCCGCGCTGGCGAATTCGGGGGAAGGCGGGAAACTGCGGTCTTCGACCAGCAAGTTGGCCAAGGTTGATCCAGCTTCTGATTCAGTCTTGTCAGTCGACATGACGCTCTCTTTCTCGCAACAACATCGGTGCGGATGCAATCGACACCTTTATATGTGTGTCCGACATCACGTTACGCCTAAGACTAAAGTCCTAACAAACCGCCGTGCAATAAGCGTTGGCTTAGCTGTCTCTAGCACTCAGAGAGTCGGCGCCTTGCGGAGAGCAAGATTTTTCGCTCAGCCTTTGGTCGCGCCCGCGGTGAGCCCTGAGACAATGTATTTCTGGGTGAACAGCGCAATTACCATGATCGGTAACGTCACAATCACAGCTGCCGCCATCAGGCCGCCCCAGTCGATGCTGGCATACCCTACGAAGTCAAAAATAGCGACCGGCAGCGTTTTTGTATTGGATCCGGAGAGTACTAAGGCGAACATGAAATTATTCCAGGCAAAAATAAATGACAGAATGCTCGCTGTGGCGATGCCGGGAATGGCCAGTGGAAGCGTAATGCGACCAAATGCTCCTATCGGCGTTAGACCGTCGACCAGCGCTGCCTCTTCGAGTTCTAACGGCATCGAATCAAAATACGAGATCATGATGTACAGAATTAGTGGCAATGAAACGAACATCATCGACAAGACCAAAACTGTATAGCTACCCACTAAGCCCATTTGCGAAAACACGAAGAACCAGGGCACAAGCAAACTTACGCCCGGGATGATGCGGGCTAGTAGCACGACCATTGCGGAGCGGTTCATGACAAACCGGCTCATTGCATAAGCCGCAGGCACGGCCAGAACTAGCGAGAGCAGTGTTGCTAGCGCGGAAACATAGAACGAGTTCCAGATATACGCGCCATACTGCGCTTGACCGAATACCGTCTCGTAATTCTGGAGCGTCGGAGTAAACGAAAACGTCTTAGCTGAATCATAGATATCTACGTTGGATTTAAAACTCGCCATGAGCATCCATAGAAGAGGCGCGATGAATGTCACTAGAATCACCGCGATGCCAATAGGGCGACCTATTGATCTTGGCCGCGCCTTCCTTCTGGCAGAAGTTATAGATTTTGTCGTCATGAATTATCTTGCTTCCTGCGAAGTGTCAAGATCCAGATGAGCCCAATAATCATTAGGAAGAATATGACTAAAACGGTGGAGGCTTCTCCATATTTATTATAGTCAAAACTAAGGCCATAGGCGTAAATGTTAAGCGTTTCAACCTCGTGAAAAGAACCCCCGCCTTTGCCCTTTGTTGCGTATAGAATGTCAAATGTTTTAAGCGCATCAATACCACGTAAAATCGCCGCCGCAATAATGCTTGGTCGTAACAGGGGCAGAGTTACATATCGAAGGCGTTGCCAGGGCGAAGCGCCGTCAACAAGGGCAGCTTCATATGGTTCTTCAGGCATTGCGGTCAGCCCTGCTAAAACAATGAGAGTCACCATTGGCGTCCACTGCCAGATATCTATGAAGGTCAAAACCGCCAATGCCGCAGTAGGGCTCGCCAGCCAGGGCTGGGCGGGTATGCCAACCCAGGAGAGCATTTCGTTGGCGAATCCAATCGAAGGCTCGAGAATTAGCCGCCACATCATTCCGATCGCTACTGGTGTAGCAACGAGTGGCAGCAAAATTGCAACGCGCACCCATCGCTGCCCCTTGAAAGGCCTCCAGAGCAAGAGGGCGATGGCGATTCCAAGGACGACTTGGAAGAGTAAAGCACCCCCGGTAAAAACCACGGTTCGCCAGACAGCTGGCCAAAATCGTTCCGTATCACTCAATACAGAGGCATAGTTATCAAAGCCAATGAACTCGAACGGGCTACGTACTGAGCCGCGCGAGTCCGTAAAACTCAAATATAACGTCCACGCAAGCGGAAATATTAAGAGAAGCGCAACAAATATCATTGCGGGGGCTGAAAAAACCCATTTGATGTTTCGGTTCATCCATCGGGAAAACCTTCCAGATCTTTTCCCGTCTCTAAGTGTAACCGTGGCCACCGACGATTCCTTCCGGTCCAGCGATAACCATAAAGTCTGGAACCGCGGTTGCACCACGGTTCCAGACTTTATGTATCGAATAGTTCTATTGCTCGTCGTCGAGGAATGCTTGGAATTTCTCTTGGGCTTCGCCAAGTGCGGACTCTACGTCTCCGCCTGTAATCCCAACAACGATGGGATCTCCAACGATCTCTCGCGCTTCAGCAACTGAAACCACAAGCGGACGATCGTGACCCACGCCATTTTCGGCGTTAGCAGCGATTGCGTCGGCTAGTTCTTCTGGGAAGGAGCTTATGCCCTCGGGATCGTTCCAGACTGAGTTCCGGGCGCCTGGAACACCTTCTTTTTGGACTTCCATAACCATCTCGGGGCTGGTGGCCCATTCGATAAATTTCCACGCGTTTTCTTGGTTATTCGAGCGCTCGTTTATTCCTAATGCCCAGGACGGGATGTTATAAGGACGTGAGCCCGCCGGACCCTCTGGAAACGGAGCGTAGCCAAGCTCATCCGATACGGTCGAGTTTTCCGGCAACGCCAAGTTTTGGTACAGACTTGAGGCATCAGTGTAAAAAGCTGCTTGCCCCTGCGCGAATACGGCGGCCGCTTCAGGCCAACTCATGTCAGTGCTGACGTTTTCCGGCCCGTAATCGTTCAGCATCCGACCGTAATATTCATAGGCCTCCTGTGCTTCCGGCGTATTCAGTGTCGAAGTATCTCCATCAAAAAAATCGGCACCGAAACTGAATAGGAAGCCAGAAAATTGCGTTACGGCGGCAGAGCGTTCTGTTCTGGATACAAAGCCGGCAATATCGGGATTATCTTCATGGATCTGCCGGGCTGCATCTTCGAGCTCTTCCAGGGTCGAAGGCGGTTCTAAGCCTGCCTCTTCGAGGAGGTCAGTGCGGTAGTAGAGGACCTCTGACTCAGTAATCAGCGGAACACCTACGACTTGGTCTTCGTACGTGGTGACAGAAACGGGACCTTCTTGAAAATCTTCCCAATCCCAGTCGCTGTTTTCCTTGACCTTTTCCGTCAGGTCTGCCATATAGCCGTTCTGAGCGAAAAGTTTTCCTTCTTGCAGGGGGCGATACATCATGACGTCGAGCTCATCCGTGCCGGCGTTCAATTTGACGTTGTACTGATCTGAAAGTTGATCTTCGCCTAATTGCGTAATCTCAACATTTAGTCCCGTCTCTTCTTCAAACTCCGAAATCTTTTCCTTGATGATGTCGGTCCAGACGTGATTCGCGATCGTAATCTTGACCGTGTCTGAGCCGCCTTCATCATCTGAATCGGAGCATGCGGCCAAGCCAGCAACTGCAAGCAGTGCTGTTGTGCCGAATGCTGCCGTCCGAACGTATCTGTGATGCTTCATTGCATCTCCTTTTCTGCTGAAGCCTCGACACTGAGGTAACGGTTGCGCCACCAATGCTGCACAACTGAGCTAGTGCGACTATTCTAATAAATCATACTTGTAGTGCAAACCGCTGGAAGGATCGTTATCTAATGGAGATCAGTTTGGCTGGCAAGGTAGCCATCATCACTGGCGGGGCAAGGGGGATTGGCCGCGAAATAGTAAGAGTTCTTGCCAGCGAGAACGTCACGGTTGTAACGGCAGATATCGATCAAGGTGCGCTCGAAGCCCTCGGAGCGGAGCTTGAAGATTTGGGCGTGTCGCACTTGGAAATTGCCTGTGACATCACTGAGAAAACAAGCGTTGCCGATATGATCGAGAAGGTAGTCTCTGACCTGGGCC
>JAJYRW010000095.1 GCA_021793895.1 Actinomycetes bacterium | reverse complement strand
TGAGTCCGGTTCCGGTAAGTCCACCCTGGGCCGCTGCGCTCTGGGACTAATTCCGGCCCTGAGTGGCACTGTCTCCCTCTTCGGGCAAGACATGGGCAAATTGAACCGGCGCAAACTTAAAGCACTGCGCAAGCGCATTGGCGTGGTATTTCAAGACCCCGCTGCGTCGCTAAACCCCCGCCTCCCGATCGGGGACTGCATTGCCGAACCCCTCGTCGTCCACAAGGTCGGGGATCGTAAGCTGCGCGAAAAGAAGACCTATGAACTGTTGGATGCGGTCGAACTGCCACGTCAGGTGTTCAACCGCTTCCCACACGAACTCTCGGGGGGCCAGCGTCAGCGGGTGAGCATTGCTCGGGCCTTGACGTTGGACCCGGAACTGCTGGTTGCTGATGAGCCAACTTCGGCGCTGGACGTCTCGGTTCAGGCATCAGTACTAGAGATGTTTACCTCCCTGCAGGAGCGGTATCGGTTCGCGTGCCTGTTCATCAGTCACGATTTGGCGGTAATTGACCTGCTGGCCCACCGGGTAGTGGTCTTAAAAGATGGCGTGGTGGTGGAGCAGGGCGCTCGCGAGATCGTTCTAAAAGAGCCCCAGCATGAGTACACGCGTACCCTGTTGGCGGCGGCTCCGGTCCCCGAACCAAATGAGCAGCGCCGCCGGCGCGAGGCCCGCCTGGCTTTGGCTGCCGAGCTGGGAGTGACCACCACCGAAGAACTTTAGAGGTGATGGCGCGTAAGATTGCGCGGTACGCCCGGTAAAACCAAGGACTCGCGAAAACTTATGCCAATAATGAAGCGCACCGATGTGCGCAATGTCGCCATCATCGCCCACGTCGACCACGGAAAAACCACGCTGGTTGACGCCATGCTGTGGCAATCGGGTGTATTCCGAGAGAACCAGGACGTCCACGATCGCGTCATGGACTCTGGAGACCTGGAGCGCGAAAAGGGCATCACAATCCTGGCGAAAAACACCGCCGTGCACTACGCCGGGCCCGGTTCGGAAGTCGGCGGCGATAACGGCGTTGTCATCAACATTGTTGATACTCCCGGTCACGCGGATTTCGGTGGCGAGGTCGAACGGGCGCTGTCCATGGTGGATGGTGTCGTACTCCTCGTGGACTCCTCAGAAGGGCCCCTGCCCCAAACCCGCTTCGTGCTGCGCAAAGCGCTGGCGGCCGGGCTTCCAGTAATTTTGGTGGTCAATAAGGTCGATCGATCTGACTCACGCATCGAATACGTGGTCGACGCCTCTTTTGACCTACTCCTTGAACTGGCCGCCGATGTGGACGCGGACAGCAACACCGAGATCGACACCGAAGAGCTGCTCAACGTTCCGGTGGTCTATGCCTCAGCCAAGGCCGGGCGGGCCTCTTTAGAGCGCCCGGCAGATGGCACCGTGCCCGAAAGTGAAACGCTCGAACCGCTCTTTCGCACCATTTTGGAGCACATTCCCGCTCCGGACTACGACTCCGACCTGCCGCTGCAGGCGCATGTGACGAACCTGGACGCCTCAGCATTTTTAGGGCGCCTGGCGCTGTTGCGCATCCACTCGGGTGTGCTGCATAAGGGCCAGCAGGTGGCGTGGTGCCGCGCCGATGGGTCAATCGAGCGAGCCAAAGTAGCCGAACTGCTGGTGACCCAGGGCCTGGAGCGGGTCCCGGGGGACACCGCTCATCCCGGTGACATCGTGGCAATTGCGGGAATCCCGGACATTACGATCGGTGAAACGCTGGCGGATCCAGAAAATCCGCTCCCGTTGCCGCTGATAGACATTGATGAGCCGTCGATCTCCATGACGATCGGAACAAATAATTCACCCCTGGCGGGCCGGGAGAAGGGCACGAAGGTCACCGCCCGGCTCGTCAAAGAACGCCTTGATCGTGAACTGGTCGGCAACGTGTCGCTGCGCGTGGTGCCCACCGAGCGCCCCGATACCTGGGAAGTTCAGGGACGCGGCGAGTTGGCGCTGGCGATTTTGGTGGAGCAAATGCGCCGGGAGGGCTTTGAACTCACCGTTGGCAAGCCCCAGGTTGTAACCCGGGAAATTGACGGCAAACTGCATGAACCGGTGGAGCGGCTTACGGTGGACGTTCCCGAGGACTACCTCGGCGCTGTGACGCAGCTCTTAGCCAACCGCAAAGGCAGGATGGAACAAATGAACAACCAGGGCACCGGCTGGGTGCGCCTGGAGTTCCTGGTCCCGGCGCGCGGCTTGATTGGTTTTCGCACCGAGTTCCTGACCGAAACGCGCGGTATGGGGATTGCCAACCACGTCTTTGAGTCCTATGAGCCCTGGGCGGGGGAGATCCGCGCCCGCGCTACGGGGTCGCTGGTTGCCGACCGGTCCGGAGTTGCCACGCCGCACGCCATGTTCCAGTTACAAGAGCGCGGCCAACTGATGGTGGAGCCAACAACCGAGGTCTATGAGGGCATGATTGTCGGTGAAAACTCCCGCGGCGAAGATATGGACGTCAATATCACGCGCGAAAAGAAACTGACCAATATGCGCGCCGCTGCGGCTGATGACTTCGAAAAGCTCGTGCCCCCGCGCAAGTTCTCGCTGGAGCAGTACCTGGAGTTTTGTGCCCCCGATGAGTGCGTTGAGGTCACGCCCGCCACAATTCGCGCCCGCAAAGTGATCTTGAACCAGCAAGAGCGCGCCAAGGCCCGCAACCGAGAGCGCCGGTCATGACCCAGCCCGCTGACAGCGCGGCCTCGGGCGCCGACTCGTTAAGTCTGTCCGCCGAAGCGGTAAGCCCGGCGGCCGATCCCCGCAGCCCGGCTGCCGACCGGTTGCCGGGCCGCGGCATTGTGGCCGTTCACGCCCACCCTGATGACGAAACGCTCACTCACGGCGGCACGCTGGCTACCTGGGCGCAGGCAGGCCAGCCGGTGGCCATTGTTACGTGCACGCGCGGCGAACAGGGCGAGGTAATTCCAGCTGACCTCCACCATCTGGAAGGAAACGGCCCCGCGCTCGCCGAAATACGCGAAGCCGAACTAGCCGCGGCCGCCGCTGCTTTGGGAGTCACGCACCAGATCTTCCTGGATCAGCTTCCCTTAACAACCAACGGCGCCGCACAAACCAACAGCGCCGCGCAAACCAACCCACCTACTCGTTATGAGGACTCCGGCATGGTGTGGGTTGGCCACGGTGCCGCCGGAGCGGTAGCTGCAGCGCCGTCGTCCTTAATCGCGGCCGATAAGGATGTGGCCGCCCAACGGTTAGCGGGCCTGATCCGGCAACTGCGGCCCCGCTTTTTGCTCACATATGAACCGGGCGGGGGATATGGGCACCCCGACCACGTTCGCGCCCGGGAGATTGCGGTGCGCGCGGCGCAGATTGCGGCCGATCCGGACCAAATTTTGGGTCTTGACCCGTGGGAAGTACCGGCGATTTTGGGATCCGTGGTACCGGCGGGCGTTTTACGCGCGGGGCGTGATGAACTGGCGGCGCGGCACGCGGCCGGCCAGATTTCCGGCGTGGAATCCCTGCGGCCCGAAACCGGGCAAGACGCACTTCCCGCGCTTGCGCGTCAGGACGAAACGGGGATTTTGGAACTCGATGTTTCCCCGCATAAGATTTTGCAGGCCCGGGCCGCCGCGCTAGCAGCCCACCGAACCCAGATCCAGGGCGTGCGCAGTTTTAAACCGCAGACCCAGCCGCCGTACTTGGCCGGAGCTTATGGGTTGAGTAATAATTTCTATTCCCCGCTGTTCACGCGGGATTTCTTTCTCCCCGACCCCGACTGGAGCGGGGTAGAAGTGACCGCCGATGACCTCATTCCGCCCGCGCCGAGTAGTGAGACATAATCTACGCATATGCCTGAGAAGAAATTCCGGTTCTACTTTTTGATCATCGGGGTGCTGCTGGGCATCTTGGTGGGAGCGCTTGGAACCACGCTGCACCGATCCGCGCCGCCATGGGGGCTGATTTTAGCAATCGTGGCAACAGCCGCGCTCAGTGTTGCGGCGCGTTCTGTCATGAGCTGGGCGGGATTAATTTCTGCGGTGGTGGGGTGGGCCATTGCGGTGCAGTGGCTGGCGCTGGAAGGACCAGCCGGTGATGTTCTGATCGCGGGCGATGGCCTAGGTTACGGCTGGCTACTGGGCGGAATTTTGGCACTTTTTGTGGGGCTGTTGCTGCCGGCCACGTTCTTCCAAGATCGGCGTCGCGACGCCAAACGTTCGCATTTAACGAAGGAATAGTTTTCATGACCAACCGGGATACTGACCTGCCAACAGAAGCGGAGAAGGATGATTTTCGCCGCACCATGGGCAGGTTGGCCTCGGGGGTGTGCGTGGTTACCGCGCGCTGGGGAAATATGGACCACGCCATGACCGCAACCGCGGTGGCTTCAGTGTCGTTGGAACCGCGCCTTGTCATGTTCGCCGTCCACATTGACTCCCGGATGCGTGATGCGCTGGAAGCTACAAATAAATGGGCGCTGAATATCATGGGGCAAAGCGGCCAGGCCGACGCCCAGTGGCTCGCCACGCCCGGGCGTCCAATCATTGGCCAGCTTGATCGCGTGCCATTTTTCCGGGGAGAATCCACCTCGGCTGCGATTCTAGAGCGAGCTATTTCGGCGCTGGAGTGCGAAACGAAACACGTGTATTCGGCCGGGGATCACGATTTAGTAGTCGGGCGGGTCCTTTCAACGCATCTGGGGCCCAATGAGCCGGGCTTGGTCCATCGAAACTCTGATTTCTTCGCCGTGCCGTAGGTAAAGCGATGGCGTTTACCAGTAAAATAGCCAGCGTGCCGAAAACTGACGACAGCCCGAGCAGCAAAAACTCGGGCGATTCTTCCCAGAAAAATTCCGGGGGCCGCAAGGGCCTGCGCGGAATCATCACGGGCGTAAGCATCGTCCTGGTGGTGCTTATTGCCTACGTGATTGCAGCGTGGGCGCTGGGGGATCGCGTCCCGCGCGGCACCTCCGTGGCGGGGGTAACGATTGGGGGAATGTCGGCCCCCGATGCCAAATCCACGTTGCGCCAGGCGCTGGCATCGGTCACCGAAGAACCCCTGGCGGTTGCAGTTGAAAGCGTGGAGAGTTCTTTAGACCCGGAGGAATCCGGCTTGCGCTTTGATGCGAACGCGACGGTGGAACGCCTAGTTGGTTTTAACCTCTCCCCAGCGCGAATGTGGCAGCACATCGCCGGGTCAGGCGCGGTCGATCCGATCACAGACGTGGATGAGGAAGAACTCTCGGGGGCCCTGTTTGTGTTGGCAGAAGATTTCAAGGTTGAACCAACCGATGCAACGATTGAGTTTGTTGACGGTGAGCCAGAAACAACTCCGGCTGAGTCGGGAGTCGAATTAAACACCGATGACGCGGTCACGTTCCTCGTACAGAACTGGCTTACGGGATCCCCGCCGTTGGAATTGCCCGCACGTACCGTGCCGCCAGTAATCACGGACGAAGAGGTAGATCGGGTGTTGACCCAGGAGGCCAAGCCGCTGGTTTCTGACCCGATATCGGTGCGCGTCGATGATTCCCGTAAAGACTTAAAGCCGGACCTGCTGGCCTCGGCCGCGACATTTGAGAGCCAGGGCGCGACCCTGCAGCTGCGCATCGACGGGGAAGTATTGGCCGAATATTTGCGCGAGGAGATTCCGAAGCTGGAAAAAGCGCCCAAGGATGCGACCATAAAAATTGGGGACGATGGCCCGGAAATTACCGCTGATAAACCGGGAACCAAGATCGACATTGAGCGCCTGGGTGAGGACATAATCACCGCCGCGAGTGATGACGTGCGCACTATAGATTTAAATTTCGAAGAAACTGCGGCCGAGCGCACCGAAGAAGACATTAAAGCGCTGGGCATCAAGGAGCGCGTCTCCTCCTTCTCCACCCCGGTCACCTCGGATGCGGTACGCACCAACAACTTGCGGGTGGGGGCCAAGACCATCAACGGGCTCATTGTGATGCCCGGGGAGACGTTCAGTTTGATCGATGAGATCCACCCGGTCACGGCCGAGAAGGGCTACGGCGAGGGTGGAATGATTATTGACGGCGTACTGAAGCGCCGCTTGGGCGGTGGCCAGAT
>JAJYRW010000094.1 GCA_021793895.1 Actinomycetes bacterium | reverse complement strand
ATCTTGAATATAGGCAAAAGAGCCACCGCGTGCTTCCCACTTTTCCGGGCTAACGCGCGAAATCACCAGTCCGGTTACCTCCGGGGCCCCGGCCGGATTTTCTGCGACCGCGACAAAGGATAGATCGGGGCGGTAATCTGCGCGCTGCTCTCGGTTGCGCCAACTTTCCGGGGTGTCCGGCGCGCTGCCCCAGTGGCTTTGAAAAGAATCGTTATAAGCCAAACGGGTTTCTTCACTCAAGTTTTCTGGTGTTGTTATGTAAATGTTGCTGGGCACCGCCGGATCGGGGATCTCGTCGCTTAAATCGCGTTGCATTTCAAGCCAGCAGCGTTTTTCGGCAAAGCCGTTCTTTTCCAGGAATGCTCTTGTCGCAGGCGCTGATTCGGGGGCAATTGTTCCGAGCCAGCCAGGTAAATCTTCCGACCGGTTTGCCAGCATTTGCCTGGCGCGGGCGTCTTGCCAGTCCAGCAAGGCGGTACCGATTCCTTGTCCGCGCCGCTGCGGATGCACCACGCCGCTTGCTTCCACCACGACGGCTAGTTTTTGCACCTCCGGCGGCGAGATTGCGGCATAAGCAACCGCCTGACCAGTGGGATCCAATGCAATCACGGTGTTGGTGTTTGGCTGGGAATCGGAGCCTAGGAAGGGCCCGTTTACATCGTCGGCCACGAGTATGCGGGCCGGTTCATCAAACTTGTTTGCAGCGTTTACCAGCTGCAGGATTTTTGGAATATCAACTTTGCTGGCCGCGCGCCAAGCCAGATCGCCCCCAACTGCGGGGAGTGGTGCTTGGCTAGGAGCGCTCACGCGGGCGCTTAACTTGCCGCTGTTGGAACTTCCATTGACGTTATCGACCACTAGGCGATCATAAGATTATTGAATTACCTGGCTCATAGGGGCGGGGTTCTAAGTACTGCCCTTATACATGCGCACATGCGGGATACCCGCCTCGTCAAGGGGCGCCCCGAATACTTCAAATCCGCATTTCTCATAAAGGCTTTTCGCGTACTTTTGCGCATGCAAAACAAAAGCAGCGCCCCTGTGCGCTTCCATTGCCGCCTGCAGGATGTGCTGGGCGAACCCTTTACGGCGTTGATCAGCGCGAACAACCATGCGCCCCACCGCCCAATCCGCGCGGGGAGCGCCGCGGGGCATTGGCTCATCAAGTGGGACAGTGACCAAGCGCAGATAGGCGACCAAAGACGAGTCGTCGTCCCTAATCCACCAGTGTTCAGTGGAAGGAGCGCGATCCGACTCATCGAAGTCTTGGGCGTCAACACGCTGCTCCAGCGCGTAGACGGCGTAGCGCAAACGGACGATTTCAAAGAACTGATCGGTCGTTAACTCCGACCACAGGGCGCGCTCGGTAAGCAGGCGGGAGGAAACGCTCATAAATGATCCTTTAGATAAAAATTGGGCCATCGCAGGATAGCTAATAGTCCCGCGATGGCCCTGGACCAGCAAGCGTCTATGCCGCGGTCCACCCCCGGTCGGAAGCAAGAACGGCGCCGTTGATGTTTATGGCTTCATCCGATGCCAAATACAGTGCCGTGTAGGCCGCACCGCTACTACCACTACTTGGTTTTCGAAGCGTTTCACGCTGGCCTCCAAAGACTTGTGATGTGCCATAAGGCAGCAGCGCGAGAAAAAAGTGGGGCGAGTCGACTGTCTCGGATCGACTCGCCCCCAGTGCTTAGAAACCAGCTTCTGGAGAGTGGGAAGCAGAGTTTCTAAGAGGCTTTTCTTTCTAGCGCCATTTAACCACAACTTTTGACCGGATGCGACCAAAAGTTGGCCAAGGTGGTGTTAGACGCATAGGACTAGGCCGCAACCGAGCGGCCAGATAGCATGCGATGAGGAAAATTCAGGTACAGCAATGTCGAGGCCGCAGTGAAAAGGTCAGTTAAATGAGAAAATCACGCCATCGGATTTGGCGCGCCACCGCGTTTGCGGCCTCAGTCGGTTTACTCGCTGGACTGGCAGGTTGTAGTGATAATGCGGGGAAGGGGGCGAGCAAAGTCACGGCCGGCGGGGTCACCACCGACGGAAACGTGGTTGTTGTCGATACGGACGTTTCAGAAGTGGAACTCGAAGTCGGCAACCGCTTGGTGATCGATTTAGGCTCATATAACCCATCGGTTGGGGACGATTTCGAAGTCGCCCAAGAACCAGATGCGAACATTTTGGCGAACTTCGCTTCCGAATCTAACTACCTGGGCGAAGAAGACGAGGATGGTGCACCCTCATCCCTTCAATACACAGCCGATGCCGTTGCTGCGGGAGAGACAGAAATAAAGATTGACTATTACTTCCGCCAAGAAAAGTCCGGCGAGCGCCCGGATACCCACCTGACGGTGCGGGTCGTCAATCCCTAAAGGTCGTCCTGCCGTAACAGCGGTTACATCTGGCTATCTGCGCAGGCGCCAGCTACTTAAACCGCAAACGGCGCCACATGCTTGCCAATGTGCCTAACAAGTACATCGGAATACATTTTTGGGTTGGCATCCAATACCGCCCGTAACCCATCGGCATAGGGGCGCGTGCCTGCCGCGTCCTGATAAGTCAGCACATCGCCATAACCCACGTGCAGAATCTGGCGCGTATCGAACTGGCTCACCAGCTCTGGAATGTTTTCATCCGCCACATCAGCGGGATCCGGCGTCGCCGAAAGGTCGGCAGATACCTGATATGAAGCGCGCGCTTGGCGGTAAGCTTCTCGGCTCACCTGGTACATCTGGCGCACCAGATCCGGATTATGAACGGCCGCCACGTCCAGCGCGCATAAATAACTGGTTCCGGACGTCTTTAAATGCACTTTGCCGCCGGTGGCTGCAACGGCCAATGGATAGATGCTGAACTTATCGGAACCGGAGTGCAACGAGATTTTGTATCCACCCAATTGCTCAGCGATCGCGGTGTGCCCGCGTAAGTTTGCCGCCAATTCATCGGGTGATCCCAAAAACTCGACGCCCTTTTCGAACCCATCGACGTAGCGGGGTGCCAGACTTACCCAGCGCAAACCGAGGCGCTGTAATTCGGCCGCCAAGTAGTAGTGCTCGACAAAACTGGTAATTAGATCCGTCTCATCGACTGCGACCTCGATCTCAACCTCCCGGTCCGCGTTATCTAGTAGGTGGCGCGCCATTTCCATGGTCCGAACGATGGTTTTTCCGTATTTAACGGCGGCGCGGCGCAGATCATCTTCACTAATTCGAATTGACTGCCCACCCAGGTCCAGGCTCTTTCCGCCATAGCGTCGAATGAGTCCGCCAAGATCATCCTCCAGGGCCTGCCATGGCACGAGGTCGTCTATGTCACCGTGCACCGCATCGGGATCAACAACTTCATCGCCCGGATCGAGCGTGAACATGGTGAAGCCCGCTGCCAGGCCCCGATCCAACCCCTCCTCGGTCTTAATGTGGTCAGTATCAGCCCCGACAATTCCTTCCCAGCCGGCTTCGACGCACCCAAAGGTGGCGTCATCCAGCACGGACTGGATGTCCCGCCCCAGCCGATCCATTTCGCGGATGGATTGCTGTGCGAAAACCGGTGCGGCACCCGCACCGTGTTGCTGAAAAGCCCGCGCATGCCCGGCGGTAGCTAAGCCGAGACGGTCCCCGGTGCCGATAGACCGCTGCGCCCCTAAAAGGCTGGGCTGCAGATTAGAGAACTCCTTGCGCAGCGCGGACGCGTTCTGAACAGACAGGGGACCAACGAGCTGATAAGCGCCCCCATCCGAATTCGTTTCGCCACTAAAGCCCTCGAGATCCGACGCATTCGAAGCTGTGACGACTAGGCGGCGTCCTAAATCATGAATGATATCGGCGCGCAGGCGAGAATTGGTTAAAGCCATATTTAATCAGTGTTCTCCAAATTCAGTTCTGCGGAAGAATCGCCGTCCAAAAACAGGGTGGCGTTTGCTTGATTTCGCAAAATAGTGGCTGGAACCATTGGCGAGACTTCCTCAGTTAGGGTGCGCCGCACAATCTCGGCCTTTCGGGCCTCGGGGGTTACAACCAAAATCGTCTCCGGGGCCAAAAGCGCCGGAATCGTCATTGAAAGCGCGTGGGTCGGGGCCTCGTCAATGGAAGCGAAGTGCCCTTCCCCAACCTGCTGGCGGCGGGAGACCTCATCCATTTCGACCAGACGCATCAACTCGGGGGCCTCGAAGTCTGCCGGCGGGTCATTAAAAGCTAGGTGGCCGTTTTCGCCGATACCCATAACGCAAATCGCCGGTTTTAAGTCCTTTAAAAGCCGGGTATAGCGCTGAAGTTCTTCTTCATATGGCTCATGATCACCCCGCATTCCCTCCAGCTTTTTCAGCGGCACCCGGGCCACAATATTGTCAATCATCCACTTACGAAAGCTCGCAGGATGATCCGGGGACATGCCCAGGTACTCGTCCATATGCAACACCGTGATCCGGGACCAATCAATATCATCGCGCGCCACAGCGGCATTAATAAATGCCAGCTGGGAGTTTCCCGTGGCTAAAATAACTGCGATTTCAGCTTGGGTCTTAAGCGCCTTATTAACTGCCTGGGCAAAGTGCGCCGCAGCCGCTTCACCGCTCTTTTCTTCCGTTTCACTAACGACGACTTCTAAATCGTCGTATTTGAGTTTTTTCATGATGCTCCTTTTTCATTATTCGAAGGCCTTTTTGGAGTGATCCACTTACCGTCTAATGCCACGGCGAGTGGTTCAAGATTTGCGTCTAATACGCAGAGGTCGGCGAGCTTTCCAGCCTCGAGCGTGCCAAGTTTTTTCAGCCGGGCGGCCCGGGCCGGTATTGCCGTGACCATGGCTACCGCTTGGGGAATCGAAAGGCCTAGAACCCGATGCAATAACGGCAGCATCTGGCTAATTAGCGTCGTGCTGCCCCCAAAAGAAGCCCCGTCGAGGGTCATTCCTACGCCGTCTTCTACTTTGTAAGTCAAATCGCCCATCTGGTACCGCGCACCATCTGGTAAACCGGCGCCGGAGGTCGCATCCGACACCGCGCACAGCCGCCCCCGCAGCGTGCGATCGGCAATTTTCATTAGTTCGGGGGGCAGGTGCTTGCCATCAGCGATTATTTCTACCGTGAGGTCATCGGAAGCCAGCGTCGCCTCCAACATTCCCGGTACTCGCCACGCGCCCTCACGCCGGGTGGTGGACTGGCCGGAAAAGATATGGATCACGTGGGTCAGCCCTGCTTCTTGGCAGGCGGCCAAGTCCGCTGCCGTGCCGTCGGTGTGCCCTGCTGCGGCGATAATCCCGGCCTCAACTAGGCGCTTGGTTAGCCCCACGGCTCCGGGCAATTCCGGTGCAAAACTCATCATCACGATGGTGTCGCGGTGTTCTAAAATCTCGGCAACGGATCCCCCGGTCGGCTCGTGCAATGCGGCGAGGTCCTGGGCGCCAGCCTGCGCGGGAGAAAAATACGGGCCTTCTAAATGCGTGCCGGGGATTCGCGGACTTTCATGATTTTGGACGGCGTCACTCGCCCGCGCTGCTATGTGTTCTAGCGCGGCGGTTAAGTGGGGGACGGGCGCCGAGGCAAGGGTGGGTAAGACGGTGGTGATGCCGTTATCTAAAAGGTGTGCGCCAATGTGGGGAACCGGGTCTTTTTCAATCTGGTCATAACCGATTCCGGCTGCGCCGTGGATGTGAATATCTACTAAACCCGGGATCAAATAAGCTCCCGCCACATGTTGGACGGGAACATCGCTGGGCAGTTGTGCGTGGGGGAGAACCGCCGCAATCTCCGCCCCGTTAATTAGGAGCGCGTGCTGGCTCAGTATCGCGTTTTCTGTCACGATTTCAGGCCCAACAACCGCGTAGCGGCTTGCCGGAACACTCACGGCCGAACCTCCTTTGGCGGTGCGCCCAGTCCTGTTTCAAAAAGTAGGCTTGCTGCACACTCTACCGCTATGCAAGCATGTTCTGCAAGAAAAAGCATAATTTGCAACAAAGTCTTGCAGTGGGTGCGAAGAGGGCGCCCATTCAGTAGCCGCGCGTGGCGGACGGCGGCGGCGGAGGAATCTAAAGTAGAAGTGTTATTTCGGCTCTGGTGCCAAAGCGGTGGAGCCGCGGACGATCAACTGGGTCTCAATCTGCACGCTGCGCTGGAGGGGGCTGAGTTCCCGCCCCTCGAACTGGGCGTCAAGACGCCCAGT
>JAJYRW010000093.1 GCA_021793895.1 Actinomycetes bacterium | reverse complement strand
CTCGCGCCCAAATTCCGCCGGCTGGATCTCAGTGGGGTGATAAGGGACGGCAACCATCGGCGGGGCAGCGGCCGGGGCCGGGGTAATGGGTTTGGTTTGTGAAATTTCATCCAGCACGACATCCGGGTGCTGCAATTGGCGAAGTACCTGGCCGGGGTGGGCCCGCCGGGCCGGGTCGGGGTGCAAACCGGCGCGCAAGCCCGCGGCCACCCCGGGCGCTAGGCCGTCTACCGCCGGTTCGAGGCGCTCCATGCGGGCTAGAACCGCCTGGAATGGGCCGGTACCAAAGGGCTGATTTCCGGTTGCGGCGTAGAGCAAAACCGCCGCCCAGGCATACCAGTCAATGCCCTCAGTTGTGGGTGGTGATCCGGAGAAAACTTCGGGCGCTAAATACCCGGCTGTTCCCACCACCAGACCGGTTTGCGTAATGCGTGATTCATCGCCAACCTGGGCAATTCCAAAATCAATTAATTTTGCGCCATCTTCGGTCAGCATTACATTGGAAGGCTTCAGATCACGATGCACCACATCGGCGCCGTGAATTGCATGCAGCGCCTCGGAAAGGTCCTGTGCCAGCTGCACCAGTTCCTCGCCAGCAAATACGCCCTCTTCTCGCACCGACTGATCCAGGGTGAGGCCGTGGAGCAGTTCGGTGACGATGAAGGCTTCCATCCCGTCCGCCTCGGCGTCTAAAACCCGAGCTACCCGATCGCCGCGAACGCGATGCAGCGCGCTTACTTCCCGGCGCAGTCGCTCCCGCGCGTCTTCATCACGCGAAAGATGGGGGTGTAACACCTTCATGGCCACTTCGACCCCATCGGCGTCTACCGCGCGGAATACCTGGCCCATCCCCCCGGTGCCCAAGACCTCTAGTAACTGATAGCCGCCCAGCACACTTCCCGGCTGCAAATACCCCGCTGTCGCGGGCGCCGCGGCGGTTTGAGCGCGCGTGGGAGCCGACTGGTCCACCCGCGTGGGCGGCGTTTCCTCCGCGTTCATGTTCCCACCTTGTCAGCTTGCTGGCCTGGGTCTTTATCAGGTTACTTCCCCGGCATTTCGTTTCCGGTCTCGCTAGAGTGTATTAAGAGATCTTCTTTAAGGAGTTGCATTTCATGCCGTCCAAAAATGCCGATAAAGAATTGGCAGTTGGCGAATTTGATTTTGTTGTCGTGGCGAATCGCCTTCCCGTAGATATCCAATACCAGGATGACGGGAGTTTCACCTGGCAACAATCTCCCGGGGGATTAGTTACCGCAATGGAGCCGGTGATGCGCTCCAATCACGGCGCCTGGGTGGGCTGGACCGGCGGCACCGGGGACGCACCCGATCCGTTCGACACCGACGGGATGCGTTTAGCCCCCGTCGAACTCAGTGAAGAGGAAGTAACCGACTACTACGAGGGATTTTCGAACGCCACTTTGTGGCCCCTTTACCATGACGTAATTGTTCCCGCCGAGTTTCACCGGCACTGGTGGGATACGTACCAAAAAATCAACGAGCGGTTCGCGCAGGCCGCTGCCCAGCAGGCCGCTTCTGGTGCGCTGGTGTGGGTCCACGATTACCAACTGCAACTAGTTCCGCAGTACCTGCGCAAACTACGACCCGATGTAAAGATCGGGTACTTCCACCACATTCCGTTTCCACCCGTTGAACTGTTCTCGCAGCTGCCCTGGCGCACCCAGATTGTCTCTGGCCTGCTGGGTGCCGACCTGGTGGGATTCCAACGACCGGGTGATGCGCGCAACTTTTTGCGCTCGGTGCGACGCCTAACCGGCCAACCCACGCGCGGCTCGATCGTGCATCTCAATGAGCGCTTCACCTCCATGCCCCGGCAAGTGCGGGCCACTGCGTTCCCAATTTCGATTGACTCTGCCGCCTTCGATGACCGGGCGCGCCAGCCAGAAGTGCAGGAGCGGGCGCGAGAGATCCGCGAAGAACTCGGAAACCCAGAAATCATCTTCCTGGGCGTGGACCGCCTCGACTACACCAAGGGCATTTTGCACCGCTTGAAGTCCTATGGCGAACTCCTCACTGAGGGAGCTTTAGCGCCCCCGCAGTGCGTGTTAGTGCAGGTTGCCAGCCCCTCGCGCGAGGGCGTTGAGCAGTACCAGTTGCTGCGTGATGAAATCGAAGTCACTGTGGGGCGCCTGAACGGCGATTACAGCGAGTTGGGTCACCCAGCAGTTCATTATCTGCACCACTCCTATGACCACGACGAAATGACCGCCCTGTATCTAGCAGCCGACGTCATGCTGGTCACTTCCCTGCGCGATGGCATGAACCTGGTCGCCAAGGAATACATTGCCAGTCGCATCGATGAAAATGGCGTGCTGATTCTCAGTGAGTTCACCGGTGCGGCGGATGAACTGCGCCACGCCATGATGATCAATCCGCATGATTATGAAGGCACCAAAGAGGCGATGGTGCGAGCCACCGAAATGCCGGCCCGCGAAGCACGGCGCCGCATGCGCGCGCTGCGGCGGCGCGTGATGGAAAACGACGTCGCCAAATGGGCCGAGCGGTTCATCGAAACACTCAAAACCCATCCCAGCCCGCTGCCGGCCCGCACAGAACAAAGCGAGGAAGCGTAATGCCCCTCCCGGCAGATCTCACCGCTGCGCTGCGCAATTTTGCGGCGCAATCACGAGTGCTGGTGGCCCTTGATTTCGATGGAACGCTCGCGCCACTCGTTGCCGATCCCGATCAGTCCCGCCTTACAACCGCGGCCGCCGAAGTGCTGCCGCGGCTGGCGGCACACCCGCGGGTGGAGTTAGCTCTGGTTTCTGGGCGGCCCGGGGCGACGCTGGCGCAGCTGGCGCAGCCGCCAACTGGCGCACACCTCATTGGTTCGCACGGCGCCGAAATCGGCGTGATGGGAGCAAAAGGATTTGAGTCCGAAGACCTTGCCCTCACAGCGGACCAAGCGGAGCTTCTTGGTCAAGTTCGCTCCGATTTAGAAGCAATCGCGAGCCACCACGAGGGAGTTTGGGTCGAATACAAGCCCGCCTCGGTCGTGCTCCATACCCGGCCCGCCACCGCCGAGGTCGCCCAGCAAGCAACCGACGCGGCCCTGGCCGGCCCGGTAGAACTGGCCGGAGTGGTGGCGATGCAGGGTAAATCCGTAGTGGAAATTGGGGTCCTGAGCGCCACGAAGGGCGATGCCATTACCTTGTTGCGCCGCACGCTGGATGATGCCCCAGTAGTTTTTATGGGAGATGACGTAACCGATGAGCACGCGTTCGCCGTCCTTCATGATGGACGCGAGGGGCGCCCAGCCGGCGGTGACATTGGGGTCAAGGTCGGGCCCGGCGATACGGCCGCTCAATACCGCGTTGCTGATCCGGGTGAGGTAGCCCAGGCCCTCGAATTTTTGGCGCAATTGCTGGAAAACTCGACCAAATAAAAATTACTTTGCCCTCGCCCTGTCCTAACTGATGTGTCATAGGGCACACTAGTGATGGTTGTGTACAACACCGTGCACAGCATTCTCCTTTACTCGGATCGTCCGGCACGTACCTGCCGGTGAAGGGAAGTAATTGAAAAATGGCATCGGTAACGTTTGAAAATGCCTCGCGAACCTACCCGGGAACGGAAAACCCGGCAGTTGATTCGCTAGATCTAAAAATCGAGGACGGCGAGTTCCTCGTTCTCGTAGGTCCTTCCGGTTGTGGTAAATCTACTTCGCTGCGCATGCTTGCAGGACTGGAAGAAATTGATACCGGAAGTGTCTTTATTGGTGATCGTGACGTCACCGATGTGCAGCCCAAAGACCGCGACATTGCCATGGTTTTCCAAAACTATGCGCTCTACCCGCACATGTCCGTCGCGGACAATATGGGATTTGCTCTAAAGATTGCTGGCGTGGCAAAGACGGAAATTCGCCAGCGAGTGGAAGAAGCGGCCAAGATCCTCGACCTGGAGGAATATCTCGACCGCAAGCCGCGCGCCCTCTCCGGTGGGCAACGGCAACGTGTAGCAATGGGTCGCGCGATTGTGCGCTCCCCGCAGGTGTTCTTGATGGATGAGCCCCTGTCGAACCTGGACGCGAAGTTGCGTGTGCAAACCCGTACCCAGATCGCTTCACTCCAGCGGCGCTTGGGCGTAACGACCGTTTACGTCACGCACGACCAGACCGAAGCGATGACGATGGGTGACCGGGTTGCAGTACTCAAAGATGGTGTGCTGCAGCAGGTTGACACTCCTCGTCGCATGTATGACCACCCCAATAACCTCTTCGTGGCGGGCTTTATTGGCTCCCCCGCGATGAACATTTTGGAAGTCCCCGTTGTTGACGGTGGCGTCCAGTTCGGGGGCACGGTCTATCCGGTGGAGCGCGACGTGCTTTCGGAGACGGAATTGACGTCGGTGAGCCTGGGTGTGCGGCCCGAAGACCTGACCCTCAGCGAGACCGGAGAAGGTCTGCCCGTTGAGGTTAATCTGGTCGAAGAACTCGGCGCAGACGCCTACATTTATGGCTCGACCCGCCTGGGAGATACGGAACACGAGATCATCGCGCGCGTAGATGGTCGCCGTCCACCCGAGAAGGGCGAGACGGTTCACTTCCGGCCCAAGGAAGGCCACGTGCACCTGTTTGACACCAAGACCGGTGCCCGGATGGGCGATTAGATTCTTCGAAGAAACCGACTGAATCACGCTAAAACCGGTGGGGCGCGACGCACGGAAGCGCGCGAAAGGCGCCGTTGAGTTCGCCGCGCCCCACCGGCATGATTCCCTCGCTGGAATTGCAAATTTATGCAGCAAGCCTCACTGAACATTACCGCCGCGCATCCGGATCCGGCTGTGCTCGATCTGCCGTGGCACATACCCCTCGTCGACTGGCCCAATGACATCATCGCGGCCCTACCCCGCGGTATTTCTCGCCACATCGTGCGCTTCATTCGCATGTCCGGGCGCGTAATTGCGATTAAAGAAATCGGCGAAGTCGTCGCGTATCACGAATATGAACAGCTGCGCGCGCTGCGGCGGCTCGAAGTTCCCTCCGTTGAACCGCTCGCGGTAATTACCGGGCGACAAGCGCCCGATGGCTCGCCGCTTGAAGCGGTTTTAATTACCGAACACCTCCAGTTTTCACTGCCCTACCGCTCGCTGTTCTCGAACTCTTTGCGACCCGATACGGCGACCCGTTTCATTGACGCGCTGGCGGTCCTACTGGTGCGTTTGCACCTGGTCGGGTTTTACTGGGGGGACGTTTCGCTTTCTAACACCCTGTTTCGCCGCGATGCGGGGGAATTCGCCGCCTATTTGGTCGATGCAGAAACCGGCCGGCTCTATCCCGAGCTGACCGACGGACAGCGCGAGTATGACCTGGAGGTCGCGCGCGTCAACATCATCGGCGAGCTGATGGACCTCGAGGCCGGGGAAGCACTCGAACCCGACCTCGATCCCCTCGATGTGGGGGAATCGATCGTTTCGCGGTATCGCGAATTATGGAACGAGTTGACGGCGCCGGAACAAATTTCTGCCAATGAGCGCTGGCGTGTCACAGCGCGCATCGAGCGCCTCAACCGGCTCGGGTTCGACGTGGGCGAGCTCGACATGGTCACCGACATTGACGGCACCACCGTGGTTATTCAGCCCAAGGTTGTTGACGCGGGCCATCACTCGCGCCGCCTCCTGCGCCTCACGGGTCTCGACGCAGAAGAGAACCAGGCCCAGCGTCTGCTCAATGACCTAGATGAGTATCGGGCAGCAACGGACCGGCAAAATGAGGACCAGTGGACCGTCGCCCATGATTGGCTCGATGACGTTTTTGAACCCGTAATTCGGGCCATCCCGCGCGAGATGCGCGGCAAATTAGAGCCGGCCCAGATTTTTCACGAATTGCTCGATCACCGGTGGTTCGTCTCCCAGCGCGAGAACCGGGATGTGCCGCTACCGGAGGCGGTGCACTCCTATATCGACACGGTCTTGCGGCACCGACCCGAAGAGCGGGCGGTCGTCGAAGCGGAAACCGGCACGCTGCCGCGCGTCATCGATTAACGCGGGCGCTACTGCGCTGCGCGCCGGCGCCGATCCACCTCATAGAGCGCAATTCCCCCCGCCACGGCGGCGTTTAGCGACTCGGTATCGGCCGCAATGGGAATCGAGGCCACCAGGTCGCACTGCTCACGCACCAAGCGCGAGAGCCCCTTGCCCTCCGAGCCGA
>JAJYRW010000092.1 GCA_021793895.1 Actinomycetes bacterium | reverse complement strand
GGAAGTTCGCTGGGCTAGCTGCAACATTTTCTCTACCCAGGATGAGGCCGCTGCCGCGGTGGTAGTTGGGCCCACCGGCACCATTGATGAGCCCGCTGGGGTACCCGTTTTTGCCTGGAAGGGCGAAACTCTCGCAGAGTATTGGGATATGGCCGAACAGATCTTCCTGTGGGAAGGTGAGGGGCCGAACATGATCTTGGATGACGGCGGCGACGCGACGCTGCTGGTTCATCAGGGCGTGGCAGCCGAAAAAGCCGGCGCGGTGGCGCCGGATACCAAACCGGGCGACCGCGATCACAGCGAAGAAGCCAATATAGTTCGTGCGGTTTTGCGGCGCAGCCTAGAGCAAGATCCCCAGCGCTGGACGAATATTGCGGCAAATATCAAGGGCGTGACAGAGGAAACCACAACCGGTGTGCTGCGCCTGCGCCAAATGTTCGAAGCGGGCGAACTGCTCTTCCCAGCAATTAATGTGAACGATGCCGTTACGAAATCCAAGTTTGATAACCGCTACGGCATCCGGCACTCATTGCCAGACGGCATCAACCGCGCAACGGATGTCTTGATTGGGGGCAAGGTCGCCGTTGTCATCGGATACGGCGATGTGGGCAAAGGCGCTGCCGAAGCGCTCCGCGGCCAAGGCGCCCGTGTAATCGTCACCGAAATCGATCCGATCTGCGCGCTGCAGGCCGCGATGGATGGTTTCGAGGTCACAACCCTCGAAAAGACGCTGGTCCGCGGCGATATCTTCATCACAGCTACCGGGAACAAGGACGTCATCACCGCCGAGCACATGGCCGCGATGAAAGATAAGGCCATCGTTGGAAACGTCGGCCACTTCGACAACGAGATTGACATCGCTGGACTAGCCGCGATTTCAGGTATCGAGCGCGTTGAAGTCAAGCCACAGGTGCATGAGTGGATTTTTCAAGACGGGCGTTCGATCATTGTTTTGTCCGAGGGGCGCTTAATGAACCTGGGTAACGCAACGGGACACCCTTCCTTCGTGATGTCCACCTCGTTTTCTAATCAGGTGCTGGCGCAAATCGAACTGTTCCAAAATCTAGAAGATTATCCGCTGGGCGTACACGTACTGCCCAAGATCCTCGACGAAAAAGTCGCGCGTCTGCATCTACCAGCGCTTGGAGCAGACCTAACTGAGCTGTCCAAGGAACAGGCTGAGTACATCGGTGTTGACGTCTCTGGCCCATATAAGTCGGAGCACTACCGCTACTGAGCCGCCGGAACTTGCACTGGTTCCACTGGTGCGCCTACCCCAAATCAAATGGCAGTCGCGTCGCCGCGTGTGCCTGCTGAATAGTGCGCTGCTTTTCTCGGCCCAGGGCGTTGAACTCGCGATCCCGGCGTTCGGCTGAGACCGCGGCTAAGAAGCGTTCCGGGTGTGTGCCCGGGGGTGGGGCAGGAGCGACATATTTTTCCACTTCGGAGGCAAGTTCCATTCCAAGGCGCTGGCGCGAGCCGCCGTGCAACTTGTCTGTGCGAGACAAAAATGAGCGCACTTGCAGCGCTAATCCGTCGGGGAGGCGCCGAATATCGGCTTGGGCAACCCAGGGCGCCAGTTCCGGTGGCATGACAACCGGGGGAGTGCGCTGCGCTGCGCGAATACCGGCCGAGTACGTGCCGGCCAGCAAATCGCCTAAGCGTTTGCCGCGCTTATTAAACAGGGAAACTAGGACGGCAATCATGCCGGCAAAGAGCCAGATTTCACCGACCCCCACTAGCGCGCGAATAAAAGCGTGCCGGAAATGAATTGGCCCGCCATCATCTCGAACGATTTGGAGACCCATCGCCATTTTGCCTAGGGAACGCCCGCGCGTGAGCGTTTCAATCAGTGTTGGCACTCCCACTAACGCCACAACTATGACCAAAATGAGCAGCGCTCCAGCCAGAGCCTCATCAACTACTCGGGTTCCAATAGCCATGCCGACTCCCATAAAGAGGAAGATCAGCACCATTCCAATGGCAAAGATGTCAATTGCCGCGCCGACCATGCGGGAGCCGAATGAGGCAGCACTGACCTCAATGGCTACTGCCTCACCGGTAACGATGTCTTCGTCATCAAAAGCCATGGCACGATCTTGCCCCATCGCGTGTGATCGATTGCTCACCACACCGCGCTCGGCTCTTCGCGCGGCTCATCACGTAGCTGGGCGCACGCCTCATTACGTAGTTGGGCGCACGCGTCATCACCTAGCTGGGCGCATCTCTTTAGCTGGGGCTCGCAAGACGCGCCACAGGGTCGTCACATGGTCCTTCAGTGCGCAAGTAGCAACGCTTTGGCTTGGCTATGGCAAGGTATGAGCGTGGATATTGATGCGTTTGTATGGGCCCACCAGCAAGACTGGGACCGCCTTTCAGAACTCAGCCGCCGCCGCGTTCTTAGCGGGGCAGAGGCTGATGAGCTGGTGCGTCTTTATCAGCGCACAGCAACGCACCTGTCAATAATTCGCTCCACCGCTCCCGACCCGGCGCTCATAAGCGACCTGTCGATGCGCGTAGCCCGCGCTCGGGGACGCATCTCCTCCGGGGGCGGATTTTCCTGGGCGACAGTTCAACGGTTTTTCCTCCGGTCCCTGCCAGCGGCGCTCTACCGGTCCCGATTTTGGGCGCTGGGAGTCACGGCGTCGTTCATAATTGTTGCCGTGGTTGCGGGGTGGTGGCTGGCCACAGAACCGAGTGCCCAGGCCGCCTTTGGTTCGCCCGAAATGATTGAAAATTACGTTGAAGAAAGCTTCGAGTCGTACTACTCGAATTCCCCCGCGCCATCATTTGCCGCGCAAGTTTGGACCAACAACGCCTGGATTGCGGCCCAGAGCGTGGCTTTTGGCGTCACAGGCATATGGCCAGTAGCGGTCTTATTGCTGAACGCCATTAATGTCGGGGCAGCGGGCGGCATCATGGTTAGTCACGATGCCGGCGGAGTGTTCTTCGGCTTGATCCTCCCGCACGGGATGCTCGAACTCATGGCGGTGTTTGTGGCAGCTGGCGCGGGGCTCCAACTTTTTTGGGCCTGGGTGGCGCCGGGGGCACGCACGCGCTCGCGAGCGCTTGCTGAAGACGGCAGAGCGTTGATGACCATTGCCATGGGCCTGGTCATAGTCTTAGGGGTTTCAGGAATTATTGAGGCCTACGTCACGCCATCGCCCATGCCAACCGCTATCAAGATCTTTATCGGCGCATTCGCGCTAGTCGCTTACTGGTTTTACGTCGTCTTTTTCGGGCGTCGTGCTCTAGCGGAGGGTGAAAAAGGAGATCTGAGCGAATACGAAGCCGGCGCTGCCACACTAGTTAGCGGTTAGGGCGAATCAGAAATATTCCGCGAGATTCCGCCGGAACACGCGATAGTTGAAACGTCAACGTGATGCATCTCTCATTCGAAAGCCGGCACTTTCTTTCGTTTACCCCTTGTGCAAACGCGCACAATCAGCGACGCTATATACCAGTAGCAATTCGGAGCGCCTAATTTGCCTCCGAGTTTTAACGCAAAAGCCCCCGCAGCATCAACTTAGATTTTTGATGCTGATATGTGCCTTGAGGAGTAAACCTGATGGATTGGCGTAGTCAAGCCGCCTGCCTCGAAGAAGACCCCGAACTGTTCTTTCCGATTGGAAACACCGGTCCGGCACTTTTACAAATCGATGAGGCCAAAGCTGTATGCCAGCGTTGCCCCGTAATGGAGACGTGCCTGAAATGGGCATTGGAAACCGGACAGGACGCTGGTGTTTGGGGCGGTCTGTCTGAGGACGAGCGCCGCGCGCTGAAGCGTCGCCGTGCCCGGGCCCGCCGCGCTGCCAGCTAAATTGCTGCCAGCTAAACAATAGTTTCACCGCTTAGCGCCGCTGTTAGAGAGATCTTGCAGCGGCGCTTGCAGTATCACTTCCGTTCCACCGCCCTCGGGGCTGCGCCACTCAATGCTCCCCTGCAACTCCCCGGTGACTAGCGTGCGCACGATTTGACTGCCGAGGCCGTTAATTCCTTCTTGCCAGACATCGTCAAGTCCCACCAAATCGTCAACATCTGCTTCTTCCCCGTTGCCGGCTTGGGCATCGGTGGGGCGCCGCAGCCCCACCCCGTTATCCGAAATAGTGACGGTGAGATTTCCTTCGGTGCGCTCACAGGCAATGCGCACCTCCCCAGAAGTGTTTCCCGGAAATCCGTGTTCGACCGCGTTGGTGACAAGTTCGGTCAAAACCAGTGCCAGGGGAGTAGCCACCTCAGCCTGCAGGGTTCCAAAGCGCCCTTCCCGCACGGTGCGCACCTGCGCCTCGGGCGATGCAACATCGGCTGCCAAACGCAAGCTGCGGTCCACAACGTCATCGAATGAGACCGTTTCATCAAAGGTCTGGGACAGCGTTTCGTGCACCACCGCAATGGTGGCCACCCGCCGCATTGCCTCGGCCAGCGCGGTACGCGCTTCGGGGATTTCCGTGCGCCGCGCTTGCAGGCGCAACAGCGCCGCCACGGTTTGGAGGTTATTTTTCACCCGGTGGTGAATCTCGCGAATCGTGGCGTCCTTTGTCATGATCTCGCGTTCCCGGCGCCGCAGCTCTGTGACATCGCGGCACAGCACCACCGCTCCGACGCGCCGGCCGGAAACCGTCAATGGCACCGCACGCAGCGATAGCACCGCCCGATTGGCTTCAATATCGGTCCGCCACGGCGCCCGCCCGGTCAAAACCAGTGGCAGCGTCTCGTCCGGAACGGAATCGGCGTCCATTTGTTCGGTGATCACGCGGCTAAAAGACTGCCGTGTCAATTCGCCGGTCACCCCCAACCGGTGGAGGCAAGAAATCGCGTTCGGGCTCGCAAATAAGACCGCCCCGTCCGCATCGAGGCGAATGAAACCATCCCCCACGCGCGGGGCCCCACGCCGAGACATCGCCGGAGCTGCCGGGTGCGGAAACTCCCCGCGGGAAATCATCCGAATGATCTCGTCGGCGCCCTCGATGTAGTGGATTTCCAGCCGACCGGGAGTGCGCGCCGTTGCCAAATTTGTCTGGCGCGTGATCACTCCGATGCAGCGTCCGCCGCGCACGACCGGGATAGCTTCTTCTCGCACCGCAATCCCGCCATACCACTGCGGTTCGCGATCGCGTTGAATTCGCAGCTCATTCGATGCCCGCTCCAGCCGGTCCCGCTGGGACTTGGTGGGCCGAGACCCAACAATGTCAGTTTCATGGATCGTTGACCCGGTGGAGGGGCGACACTGGCGCGAGGCCACAAATTCCCCGGTTTCATCACGCACCCACAGCACTAAATCCGCAAAAGCGAGGTCGGCAATCAGTTGCCAATCACCCACCAGCAGTCGTAACCACTCAATATCGGCGTTTTCTGCCGCGTCGCCCGCCAGGGATTTATCTGTCAGTGTTGCCATGGTCATAGCCTAAGCCGCAAGGCAGCATGCGTAGTGTGGTGCACGTGGTAAAAGAAACTTCCAAAAAGCGCCTGGGTTGGTTGTGGGCTGTCCTGATTGCCGGCGGAATTGAAGCCCTAGCGTTGCTCGCGGGCGCGCTGCTGCTCATTGTGGCGCTAATCGGAGGATTCACCGACGACACCTCGATGGCAGTCTTTGTACTGGTTTTCGGCGGTGGAATGGGCCTCATGCTTGCGGTCATGCTGCGCAACCTCTCCCGCGGCAAACGATGGGCACGCGGCCCCCTCGTGACCTGGCAGCTCTTTCAAATTGCTGTGGCAGTCCCGCTCCTTCAGGGATCGACACCCTGGATCGGAATCGCGCTTCTCATACTGGCCGCAGTTGTGCTGGTGGGGATGTTTACGCCCACTGTGCTGGCTTTGACCACTGATCGCTCCGGGCCATCTGCAGCGCTGTAACCTCGCCCGCCTCCACGACCACACCGCGCCCAACAAGAGCACTGTTCGCATCGCCTTCCCGCGCCACATCTACCCCAAAGATGTCATTAGCCAGCCGCGTTCCCGGGTGTAACACGATGCCGGTGCGCAGGCGTCGTAACTGGGAAATTAACCCGGAATAACTGCTGGCACTGGCGGAAATAGTCGCTGTCGCAATCGTGGGTAGGCCCGCGTGTACCCGCTCCCGCAGCGCCTCCAACCACGCCGCGTGCGGATCCCAGCTCATCGCTAAATCCAGATCGTCCACCAGCACAATCGCCTCGCGGTTGGCGCCACCAGCCAGCGCAGCAGTCGCGTCATCG